>JANLQB010000249.1:0-5295 GCA_031367565.1 Verrucomicrobiota bacterium | reverse complement strand
GTCGCGGCATCCGGTGGCAGGGTTTCTTCGTGTTCAGGCATAGGTGGTTTAAGGTTGCGTCCTTGTCCTCGTTCGCGCCGCTCGCGGAAGTCCATCGCTGATGGGCTCCAAATTTTTCACCTTTTGCTTCACGCCCTGGCGCTTGGCGCGAGAAGTGAGTCGTGGGCGCTTTTCATAGGTTCGCTCGCAACGGGTGCAGACCCCGGAGCGGTCCTCGCTCGGTTTGCCGCAGTAACGGCATGGCATCGCTTTCAACGCAGCCCGCCCCCTTTCACGTCGAGCCACGTCTCCAGATCCGCGAGTGCCGCGCGCACGCAGCCACCGCTTCCGACGGCGACACGCCGGCGGCGCGCGCTGGCATCGGCGCGAACGAATAGGACAGAGCATTCGGGGCTGGGATCATCGGCCCACGCCCGCGTCTCCGCGGCTGAGGAGACCAATTCTAAAAATGCCCGAGAATCTTCCGGCTAACAGCTCAGTTAGCGTTTCTCACTTGATTCCCAGTCTGGCTCTCAGCCGCTCGCGCAGAGCGTCGAGGTCCACGGGCTTGATGAGGTATTCGTCGAAGCCGGCATCCTTTCCAGCGGCGCGGTCTTCGTCGCTCCCGTAACCGGTCATGGCGACAAGGAAGGCTCCGGCCAGCGCAGGGATGGCGCGCAGACGGCGGGCGACTTCGTAGCCGTCCATGCCGGGCAGGCCGATGTCCATCAGCACCACTTCGGGGATGAAATCGGCGGCGGCGACGATGGCATCCGGGCCGGTAAAAGCGGTGCGCGTTTCGTGGCCGCGCAGACGCTGGAGGGTGGACATACTGCGGGCGGAATCCTGGTTGTCATCCACGATGAGCATCCTGCATGGCACATCACGGGCCGGGGCCGGGGTTGTCGGGAGCGGCGCGGGCAGCGGACTGGGGAGGATCGGGAGGCGCACGGAAAATTCGCTGCCGTGGCCGAGCCCGTCGCTGCGCGCTTCCACACTGCCGCCGTGGAGCTTCACGAGCTGATGCACGAGCGTAAGGCCAATTCCCAGCCCGCCGTGCGCCCGATCCGACGCGCGGGTCGCTTGCACGAAGAGATCGAAGATGCGTGGCAAAAGATCGGGGGCGATGCCGATGCCGTCATCGCGCACACGGATGATGACTTCCGGCTCCGCCGCGGTTCGCTCGACGCTGAGGGTGATGTGGCAGCCGGGCGCACTATACTTGCAGGCGTTGCCGAGCAGATTGCCGAAGATCTGCTCCAGGCGCGTCGCATCCGCGTGCAGGTAGATCGGCTGGGCCGGCACCTGCATCGCAAATTTCTGCCGGCACGCGTCGATGCCGGGCCGCGCCAGATTCGCGGCGGCGGTGAGGACGCTCTCCAGCAAGACCACCTGCTTGCGAAGCTCGACTTTTCCCTCCGTAATGCGCGAGACATCGAGCAGGTCGTCGATCATCCGGCTCATGTTTTCGAGCTGGCGCCGAATGATGCGCTGCGCCTGCTTTCGCTCGTCGGCGCTGGCTTTGTCGGTTTGTAAAATCTCGGCGGCGTTGCGCAGCGGCGCGAGCGGGTTGCGCAACTCGTGCGCGAGCATGGCGAGAAATTCATCCTTGCTGCGGTCCGCCCGGACGAGATCCGCAGCGCGCTCCGCCTTGGAATTCTCCAGCGCGCGGCGCTCTGAAATGTCCGCGAAGTAGCAGACCACGGCGTGCCGACCGTCCGGCAAAGTAATGCGCTGCGATTCCCATTCATAGGATTCCTCCACGTCGAGATCCTGGCGTCGTTCGGTGAAGGGCGGTGAGAGGTAGCGCTCCCCGGTTTCCAGCGTGTGCCGGAAAATGTCCGCGATTCGCCCGCCGACTTCCTCCCCCCAAAAAACCTTGATGATTTCGGCGATGTCGCGGCCCAGCAGCGGCTGGACGTTGCCGAAAATTGGCCGCGCCCGGGCGTTGACCTGCTGCAGCCGGAATTGATCGTCCACCACATACATGCCGAAGGGGGCCTTCTCGACGAGGCTGGAAAATAGACCCTCGCTCAAGAGCACCGCCTGCTCCGCCCGCTTCCGCGCGGTGACGTCCGTGATGTTTTCCAGCATCGCCACGGGGTTTCCTGCGCGGTCGCAATCCAGCGTTTTGCGAACGTGCACGGTGATGCGCTGCCCATCGCGTTTGGTATGCACCAGTTCCCCGATCCAGCGGCCGGTGCGATGGAGCACCTCGGTTATTTCCGCGAGGGGCGTCGGGAATTCAGTTTGGAGGAGGAGATGGCTGATTTTTCCGAGCGCCTCTTCGCGCGACCACCCGTAAAGCTCTTCCGCGCCGTTGTTCCAGTAACGAATTTCGCCCTCCATACCGCGGACGATGATGGCGTCATACGTCAGGTCGAGAAGCCGTGCTTTATCCGCCAGCTCGGCGGCGATCCTCTCGCGCGTGGCGACTTCTTCGCGCAGTTGCGCGTTCAATTTTTCGGCTGTTTCGGTGAGTTCATGCTGGCGGATCGACCCGAGCAACAGTGCCTCATTCATCGCGACTGTCTTCCCGTGGACGTGCGCGGTCTCGGTGACTTCCAGCATCACTCCGACGAGACCTTCGTCCTGCAAGACTGGCCACATGGAATAAGACCAGAAGACCGGGTGCGCTTTGGAATCGTCCTTTTCGATGTGGCTTTCCGCTCTTCGCCTGCGGAAAACGCGGTCGAGCAGGGTGATGCATTCGTCTTTGTCCGGCAGTAGTTCGGAAAGCGGCTTACCGATCAGTCTTTCTGCGGGTTCATCCATGAGCCGGCAAAAAGCGGGGTTGGCATAGCGCACGAGGCGGGTCGCTCCCTCGACCATGGCGATCGGTAATGGCGCGTGCTCGGTGACCGCCAGGCACAGGCTCGCCAGGTCGCGGGCGGGCTCGGGTTGAGTCGATGCGGCAGCCATGCGCCTCCTCTACTTCTTCGCCTTCGGTTCCGGCGCGGCCTCTTCTTTTTGCGCCGGGCGCGGGCCGGTGCGCGTGGGGATTCCGGTGGTCAACCCGTCGTAATCCGTGGATCGCGGGTGGATGACGACCACACCCTTGCCCGTGATGATGTATTCGCGGATGTCTTTGCTGTGATTGCCGCCGCGCATTTTGATGACGACCATCACCTTCCGAAGCTGGCCGTCAATCTCCACATAACGCAGCCGGATAATGTCATCGGTCAGGAACGAGACCGTGTAGTTGCTAAAGGAAAATGCGTCAAAGGTGTCCTCCGTTTCGACCGTGCTGAGAATCGTGACCCCGGCCCCCGTCAAGGCCACGATCATCCGATAGAGCGACTCGCGAAAGTCCGTGCGGAAGCCGGGTGCCAGCGCCATCTCAAAACCGATCAACGAATCAATCACCAGCCGTTTCGCGCCGACCTTTTCGACGGCATCCAGAATCTCTTGCATGGTTTCATCCACCGAAAGGTCGAGCGGACGAAGGTAAAGGATTTCGAGTTTTCCCTTTTCCTGCGGCGCTTTTAATTTCAAACCAAAACTGTCGGCCCGCTCGGTGTAGCCTTTCGGGCGTTCTTCGAAGATCGCCATAATTGCCGATTCCCCCTGGCGAATTCCTTCGGCAATGAATTGCGTGGCCAGCGCCGATTTTCCCGTCCCCGAAGGCCCCGCGATGAGGAGACTGTCGCCTTGGAGAATGCCCCCGCCCAGCATCTTGTCCAACTCGGGAATGCCCATGGAAAGCCGCGGACGCCGCGCCGGTTTCTCCTTTTGGCGGACCAGTCCCAAGGTGCGGGAGAAGGCCTGCAATCCGCCCTCGCTGATGCGGAGCGTGTGCAATCCCGGCACCGATGCCACTCCGCGCAGTTTCATGATTTGCAATTTCCGCACCACGGAATTTCTCTCCGCCACCTGCGAAAGCCAGATGAGACCGTCGGCGATGGTGAAGAGCGGATTGTCGCGGATCTCCGCCGGGTCATATTCGCCGACCAGAAACGTGGTGGCTTCCCAACTGGTGAGAAACTGCGCGAGCCGCTGGATAAAGGATTGCATCTCCAGTTCGCTCGCGCTGCCACTCTTCGTGCGCACCACGGTGCGAAAGGAATCCACCACCACGATGCCCGGGCCGGTCGCTGCGACCTGCTTGATGATGGCTTCGAGCACCGCGTTCAAATCCTGCTCCAGCACCACGTCGCTCAGGTTGATAAAGCGGACGGCCTTGCCCAGCTTGGCTTCGTCGAAAAAAGCATACTGCTGCTGATAGCGGAGCATCTTCATCGCGGGCTCGCCGAGGACGGTGAAATAGAGCGCGGGCTTCTTCGCCGTGGCGTTGGCGAAAACGATTTGATGGGCCAGCGTCGTCTTCCCGCAGCCCGGCGTGCCGGCGATGATGTTAAAGGAAAATTCCGGGATGCCACCGCCGAGGATGTCGTCCAGACCGCGCACGCCGCTCGGCATTTTTCGGATGACGACTTTGGCCGGCGGGCTGGCGGATTTCTTGGGCAGTGGGCGTTTCGCCGTAGCAGTTTGCTTTTTCATATTTTGTCTCGTTACTCGAAATGCCCTTCGCTGAGGGGGAGCTTCGGCCAGAGCTCGCGCACCATCCGCTCCGTTAAGTTTTCGCCGATGAAAGCCACCAGCAGCCCCAGCAACTGAGAGACCAGGACGACGCTGGCCTCGGCCATCTCTTCGGGATCCGCTGGCACTTCAAAACCTCCCAGCGAGCCATCCGCTTTCACATGCACCGTGCGCAGCCTGGCATCATCCGCATTCGCCACCGCGAGCGCGCGAGAAAGGAGCGCGTGAAAACCGGTGCTTCCCATGAGTGTCGCCAGATACGGACGCAGCTTCTCAAAGACGTAGAAGGCCGCCGGAGTTTTTAGCTCCGGAGACTTTTTTCCTCGCGTCTCACTAGCAACAAGGCGCTCGGCCAGTTCCCGCGTCTGTGGAGTGGCGCGGCTCATTTAGAAATCCAAGGATCGCATGGCCCCCAAGTACGCACACCCCAGCCCTGCGAGCGAGAAGGATTCACCGCCGAACTTTCGCTACGATAAGGCCGTAATTGGCCTTGGAGTGCGCAAAACTGGGGGCTGGATTCCGCGTTTGTCAGTCGAAATTGCACTTCGATCTCCACACCGAAGGTAAGGATTCGGCGCTCATTTCGTCGTGCGCTGGTGTTGCCCTTTCAACGTGTGGCAATCGAACTTATTCATCGTCGCTCCCTCCGCGCCCGAGCTTCGTCTTCACGCTCGCGCTGATGGGCACCACCTTGTCCAACTCGTGATTCTGCTCCACGGAGAACAGCGTGTGCCGCGCAGCGTGAAACTCTTTCGTCGGCTTGATGGTCGCTTTCGC
>JANLQB010000248.1:0-1662 GCA_031367565.1 Verrucomicrobiota bacterium | reverse complement strand
GCGGGCTGGATGTTTGGCATCGACGCGTTCAAGCGCATCCACCCCGACTGGGTCACGATGAAGGCGAACACCGCTCTCGGCTTGATCCTGGCCGGGACGGCGGTGACGCTCCTCCGGGAGGAAAATGGCAGCGCGCTGAAGCGGCGGATCGCGCACGGTTTCGCGATGGTGATTGTCGCGATCGGCGCTCTCACTTTTTGCGAGATTTTGTCCGGCTGGGATTTCGGGATCGACGAAGCACTCTTTTCTGAATCTCCGATGGAAGCAGGCCGCTCCTTTCCCGGTCGCATGGGGCCGACCTCGGCGCTGATTTTCATGCTGCTGGGCGCGGCGATCCTGCTTCTCGATGTGCGCACGCGGCGCGGAATATGGCCCGCGCAGTTCTGCGCGGCGGCGGCGGCGGCGAGCACGTTCCTGATTTTCCTCGGCTATTTCTACAATGTGGAACTGCCGCCTGAGCTCGCTCCCTACGCCTCGATCGCTCTGCACACGGTCATCGCATTTTTGCTGCTCTGCTCCGCGCTCCTGCTCGCGCGGCCCGGTCGCGGATTCGTCGCGGTTTTCCTGCTGGATGATGCGGGCGGCATCGTCGCGCGGCGGATGCTGCCGACGGCGCTGCTGGCTCCGACGCTGCTCGGCTGGCTGTTCGTGCTGGCGCGGGAGGCAAATCTTTACGGGAACGGCGTGGGCATCGCCGCGCTCGCCGCGTCCGTCACGGTGATTTTTACGGTCCTCGTCTGGTGGGTCGCGCGGGCGCTCGCGTTTGCCGATGCACAGCGCCGCGCGGTGGAAACGGCGCGCGCACAGCTCGCGGCGATCGTCGATTCCTCGGAGGACGCGATCATGAGCAAGAACCTCGACGACATCGTGACGAGCTGGAATGCCGGTGCCGAAAGGCTCTTCGGATTTTCGGCGTCGGAGATGATCGGCCAAACGATCGCGCACATCATCCCGCCGGACCGGCAGGAGGAAGAGCTCGGCATCCTGCGCCGGCTGCGCGCGGGGAAGCACGTCGATCATTTCGACACGATGCGCACGACGAAGGACGGACGGCTCATCGCCGTGTCGGTGACGATTTCACCGATGAGTGATGGGGCTGGGACAATCATCGGTGCATCGAAAATCGCGCGCGACATCACGAAGCGAAAACAGATCGAGGCGGATCTGCTCGCCGCGCGCGATGCTGCCGAGTCCGCGAACCGCGCGAAGGATGAATTCCTCGCCGCGCTCAGCCATGAACTGCGCACGCCGCTCACCCCGGTGCTGATGCTCGCGGGAGAGATGGAGCAGTCCGCGGATTTGCCGGAGCCGGTGCGCCGCGATTTCGCGATGATCCGCAAAAACGTGGAGCTGGAAGCGCGCATCATCGACGACTTGCTCGACCTCACGCGGATCACGCACGGCAAGCTGGCGCTGCGTTTCGAGACGGTGGATGTGCGCCCGCTCATCGAGCACGCGCTCGCCATTTTGCGCAGCGATACCGAGGTGAAGCGGATCACGATCGCACTCGATCTCGCGGCCTCGCACGAGGTGAGCGGCGATGGCGTGCGGCTCCAGCAGGTGTTTTGGAACGTGCTCAAAAACGCGATCAAGTTCACGCCGCCGGGCGGGCGGATCACGATCCGTTCGTGGAACGAAGGCGGTCGCCTGCGCGTGGCGACG
>JANLQB010000239.1:0-1657 GCA_031367565.1 Verrucomicrobiota bacterium | reverse complement strand
TGTAAAAGAGCCAGCCTTTCGCGCGCAGCGCGGCGATGGCGGGTGCAGGGAGTTCGGCGAATACGCCGTTGGCTTGTCGCGGAAAAAGCAGCGTCACTCCGGGCAGATTTGCGAGCGCCTGCTCCAGCCGCGCGGCCATCGCATTTGCGTGCGCGGCGTGCCGCAGCCACGCGCCGTCTTGCAACATCCCGACCCACGACGCACTGAGGAAACGCATCTTCGACGCGAGTTGCCCGGCCTGCTTGCAGCGATAGTCGAACTCCCGCGCCATCTCGCGATTGAAAAACACGACGGCCTCGCCGACCGCCATCCCGTTCTTGGTCCCCCCAAAACAAAGCGCATCCACCCCTGCCTGCCACGTCAGCTCCTTCGGCGCGCAGCCGAGCGACGCCACCGCATTGGCAAACCGCGCGCCGTCCATGTGCAGCTTTAAATCGAACGCCTTCGTCTTTGCCCAAATCGCCTTCAACTCATCCGGCGCATACACCGTCCCGACCTCCGTCGCATTCGTCACGCTCACCGCGCGCGGTTTGGGAAAGTGAACGTCGGTGCGTTTCTTCACCGTGTGCTCGATCGCGGCGGGCGAGATTTTTCCCTGCTCGCCGGGCAGCATCAGGAGCTTCGTGCCGTTTGAGAAAAACTCGGGCGCGCCGCATTCGTCCGTCTCCACATGTGCAAGTTCGTGGCAGAGGATCGAGTGATAGCTCTGGCAGCACGAGGCGAGCGTCAGTGAGTTCGCAGCGGTGCCGTTGAAGACGAAGAACACTTCGCAATCCGTCTCGAAAACCTCGCGTAGCAAATCCGACGCGCGCGCCGTCCACGGATCGTCGCCATACGACCGGGCGTGGCCGTGATTCGCCTCCGCAAGCGCCGCCCACGCTTCCGGGCAGATGCCGGAATAGTTGTCGCTGGCGAAATGGCGTCGAGTCGAATCGGGGTCGGGCGTCGGGAGTGTGCGCATGAGTTTGCTGGCGAATGAGACACGACTCCCGCCCGGCGGGCAATCGCGCTATTCCGGGTCGAGAAAGCGGATGCGCTTGTGGATGTCCGTATTGATCGAATGATACGGCTGCGAAAGATTGCTCGATGCGAAAAGTGTCTGGCGCGTGTGCTCCATGTCGTCCTCGCCGATCGCATTCATAAAGATCGGGACGAGATACTCGATGCCCTTTGCGGAAGGTTTCAGCAGATTCGAGTCGAAGAGTTCCTTGTGCATCTGCCGCGCGTGGATGAGGCCCCAGCGATCGCGGAAACGATTCGCGTCATAGCCTTCCACGATGAAGCCCCTAGCCTTCGTGTATTGCAAAACGGACACCTCGTTATTCCGCCCTTGATGAAGAAGATCGACCGTTTTCGCGCCGAGCTGCGATGCATAAAAACGATCGACGAGGATCGGCCGTCCGCCACGCTGAGTGTGGCCGACTTTACGCGTAAAGATCGCCTCGCTCGCGGAATCGCCGCGCCGGAAATCCTTAAAATATTTGTCGCCCAGCATCTTGATCAGGCGCGAGCGCAATGCCTCCGCAGCACCTTTCAGCGTGACGTTTCCGGCTGGGTCGGTCGATTCCGTCTCGTCGCCGAGCACGCGTCCCTGCTCATCCACGATGCCCTCGCCGCAGACGATGACGACGTTCTTTTGCACATCGTAGATTTCGCG
>JANLQB010000232.1:0-10122 GCA_031367565.1 Verrucomicrobiota bacterium | reverse complement strand
CGCGCACGTGGGGTTCGCGATGTTGGCGATCTGGGCGGGAAATCATTTGGGGCGCGTGGAGAAGCCGGTGGAGGAATTGGATCTCGGGATGGATGTGACGCTCGGTGAGGAAGTGCAGGAGTTGATCGTGGCTGCGACGCCGCCCGCTCCGCCTGAACCTCCACCACCAGAGCCGCCACCGCCGCCTCCTGAACCAGACCCGGAGCCCGAGCCACCACCCCCCGATCCGCCGATGGTGGAGCCGGAAATTGTGGAGCCCACGCCGCCGCCGAAAGCGACTCCCGCGCCGAAACCCAAAGTCGTGGCGAAAGCTGCACCCGCGCCGCCCAGCGCAAAGGTCGGCCCGACTCCGCGTCCCGGTGTGGTCGGAGGAAATGTGACGGAAGGCAAGCTGACGGGAACGCCCGGCGGCTCGAAAGTCGGCACGCAAGGGTGGAAAACTCCGAGGCCTCCGTATCCCGCCGCCGCCTTGGCCTCGCGAATTCAGGGCTCAGGTTCGGTGCAGATTTCGACTGACGGCTCCGGCAATATTTCCAGCGTGGTCATTACTCGTCCGATCAATCCGATCCTTGATGCCAACACGGGCTCGTTTGCCCGATCTAATTGGAAAGGTCCGCCGAATCAGACGCGAAGTGTGCCGGTGATTTATCAGATTCGTTGAGGCCGGCACTCTGCAAGGAGTGGGCGGTGTTTCGCAAAATCTGCGTGGCTTGGTTCGCGAGTGTGGGCGTAAATGATGCCTCATGATTGGAAATCGCTTTTATCTCACGGCGGCGTTGCCGGTCCTGTTGGCGGCGTGCGCATGGGCGGAAGACTTTCAGGGCTCGGGGCAAAAGCTCGAATACGATGAGGAGCCGATCGCTTACTCGAAGACGTCGCCGGATGATGCGGTGGCGCGACTGCAGCGCCGATTGGATGCGGGGGAGGTGAAGCTGGCTTGGGATGACAAGTTTGGTTACTTGCCGGGAATTCTCGATGCGTTTGGGATTCCGAAGTCTTCGCAGATGCTGGTGTTTTCGAAAAGTTCGCTCCAGCGAAAGTTGATTTCGCCGTCGAATCCGCGTGCGTTGTATTTCAACGACGAGGTTTACATCGGCTATATCCCGGGCGCTCCGCTGGTGGAGGTGTCGTCGGTGGATGCGAAGAAGGGCGGGATGTTTTACAGCATCGAGCAGGAGAAGGTGCGGAAGCCGAAATTCACGCGGAACGAGGACTGCATGCAGTGCCACGGGGCGCAGCGGACGCTGGGAGTGCCGGGGCATTTTGTGCGGTCGGTGCCGACGGATAAAGACGGGGAACTGGATTCGACGAACGAAGTTTCCGATATTTCGCAATGCTCGCCGCTCGCGGATCGGTGGGCAGGTTGGTATGTGACGGGACAGCATGGCGCGCAAACGCATCAAGGAAATTTAATCGGCCCAGCGGCTTTCGCGCGGTCGAAAGAGGAGCCGAACGCGAACGGAAATCTGACGGAGTTGGGGCGTTTTTTTGACGAGTCGAATTACTTTTCGGGCGGCAGCGACATCGTCGCGCTGATGGTGCTGGAGCATCAGGCGCACATGCACAATTACATCACGCGGCTGAACTTTGAGGCGCAGATCATGACGGCGATGTACGGGCACATCCGCTATTTGAAGAATCAGGAAAACGCGTTTCTGCGGTATCTGCTTTTTACGGAAGAAGCGCAGTTGACTGCGCCAGTGGGGGGCAATGCGGAGTTCGCGGCGGCCTTTGCGAAAGGCGGCCTGCGTGATTCGAAGGGGCGCTCGTTGCGTGATCTGGATTTGCAGACGCGGATGTTCAAATACCCGTGCAGCTTTCTGATTTATTCGGACGCGTTCACGCAGATGATGCCGACGATGCGCGAGGATTTGCTGCGCCGCCTGTTTGCGATCCTCACGGGAAAAGAAACGCATCCCGATTTCGCAAAAATCCCGGACGCGGACCGGCAGGCGATTTTGGAAATCCTGCGCGAGACGATGCCTTCGCTGGCGGACTACTGGGGGGACGCGGCGGCAGGCTAGTCCGCGCGGCGCGCGTGGAGATCGAACCAGAAGGAGTATTCCTTCTCGTCCCAAAAAATGCTCGGCGTGCGCTGGCCGCACCGTTCCTGGAAAATCCGGTAGGTTTCGCGCATTTCATCGGCATTCTGCCAGCGTCCGCGGAGGTCTTCGCCGAAGGGGCCGGAACTGCCGACCGGGAATTTCCAGGCGACGGGAAACCGGACGCGGTCGAGATCGTGCAGCAGGCGCGCTTTTCTGCCGAGCGCGCGGCGGATGCGCATGAGGATATTCGGCGTGTAAAGTTGCTCCAACGTTTGCTCGAAACGCACTTGTTCAGTGCTCGGCGGCATTTCGAGCGGGAGAAAAACCCGCTGGCTGATACATTTGAAATCCGTGTAGCCGAGGCTGACGAGATGCTCGACCGGATCGGCGGTGGCGGCTTCCAGCGAGACGTATTTCGGGAGGCTGCCTTTTTGCAATTCGTGCAGGCAGAGCATGTCGTTTCCCTCGATGTCGATCTTTAGGTAAAAGGGAATGCCGTGCTCGGCGAGGATGGAGGAAAAGCGGCGGCACGGGAGGGTGAGATCGTGATGAGGACAGCCATCGCGCGAGGCGATTTCGCGGTTGAACGAGCTCCATTCGGAAACGGTTTCGCAGATCCAAAATGGGAATTCACCTTCGCGATCGGAGACGCCGACGTTGAGGATTTTCAGCCGACCGCTGGCGACCTCGGTGAAAAAACGCTTCGCGCATTCTTCCGCGAGGATCGGATTCGCTTCGATCGCGATGACTCGAAATCCGCGCGAAAGGTAATACGCGGTATCGTCTCCGTTGTTCATCCCGACATCGTAGATGAGGTCTGGAATCATGCGGACGAGGTGCGGTTACGAAGTGCGGCGGATGAGGTGCGCGACGACTTCGATCTCGGCGGTCTGGGGAAACATGTCGAGCGGGGTGACGGAGGAGAGGGTGTAGGCGCTGGCGAGGAGTGCGAGGTCGCGGGCGAGTGTGGCGGGATTGCACGAGACGTAGAGGATCTCGGACGGCTGTGCGCCGAGGAGGAGATCGGCGACGCGAGCGACGACGCCGATGGTGGGCGGATCGAGGATGACGGTGGTGCGCGCTGCGTCGTGGACGGAAAGGATGTCGCCAAGAAGTGCGGCGACATCGCCCGCGACGTAGCGCTCGTGCGGTGCGGCGTCGCGCGTGGCGCGTTCGACGGCGTTCACGTTTTCCTCGATGCCGATGACGGTCTCGAAAAGTGGCGCGAGGCGTTTGGCAAAAATGCCGGCGCCGCAATAGGCATCGACGAGGAGTGACTGGCCGCGGCGCACGAGGGATTCGATGAGCGTGAGGAGTTCGCGGGAGACGGCGGCATTTGTCTGCTCGAAATACGGTCCCCCGCCGCTGGCGCGCAGGGAGTAGTCGCCATCGCGGACGACGGCGCGACGAAGCCGGAGGAGTGCTTGATTCACCTCGGGCGAGGCGATGGCGCAGCGCTCGATGTCGATGATCGTGTGTTCATCGTGGGCGAAAAATCCGGCGACACCGTCGGCGACGTGGACGCGGATGCGGTTACGATATTCGTAAGGATCGGGTGCGGCGACGGTGGCGCGCATGGGAACGTCTGCGAGTTTTCCGACGCGCCGGAGCGTCTGCTCGACTTGCTGGCCTTTGATCGTGAGCTGCTTTTCGTAAGCGAGATGCTGGTAGCTGCATCCGCCGCAGCTTCCGAAATATGGGCAGCGCGGTTCGACGCGATCCGGCGATGCTTGATCGACGGAAATGAGTTCCGCCTCGGCGAACTTTTTCTTCTGCTTCGTGACACGCACGGTCACCACATCGCCCGGTGCGACGAACGGGACGAAGAAGACTTTGCCGTCGTGGCGCGCGACGCCTTTTCCGCCGAAGGCGATGTCGGAGATGGTGAGTTGGAGCATGTCGTTCATAGAAAAAAAAGAGGCTTCCGTCCGTGAACGGAAGCCCCTTTTGAAAGAGTCTAAATTTTAGTAACCGTAGTTGCCGCGGACGTAGCGGTAGCGGGATTGGAAGCCGAGTTCCGGTGGGAACTCGGACATTCCGCCATGGATCCAAGGCACATCGCTCTTAAAAGGCGCGCGGTAGGAGCTTTGCATGGTCGGGAATGGGAAAGTGAGCACGTCGTAGATGCCGTAGTGGAGGCGGGCGAGCGTGCGTCCGATGCCTCTCACGACGCCGTAACCAGCGGCTTCAGCGTTTCCTTCGCGATCATTGATCTTGCAGATCGTGTCGAAGAATTCAGCGGAGCCAAGGGTGATGTTCGCGAGGCCTCGTCCGAGCTTGCGCGTCGGACCCTGCTCGTTCATCGGCGGGTCTTGGATGTCAGCAAAGGCGCTGGCTGCGAGGGCGGTGAGGGCACACAGTGAGAGGAGGGCTTTCATGGTTATTTGCGGCGTTATAGCGTTGTGAGTTTGAAAGGCAATCGTGGATTTGGAGAAAAACGCGTTTGTTAAAAAAAGAGATGCCAGAGCCAGCGGAGCGTGGCCATGAAGGCTCCCCACCAGAATCCGATATAGACCCACGAGAGGACGCCCATGATGTAGCCCCAGAGCACGAGCAGGCCGTCGCGCTCCATGAGACCGGCGGCGAGGAGCATGATGGACACTGCGGGCAGGCCGTTGCTGAATGGGATGGGAAGGGGGAGCGAAAGCAGGAAGGCACTGGAGACGATGCCGACGCCGATCAGATTGACGGCCCACGGATGCTCTTGCAGAAAGTGCATGCGTGGGCGGATGCGTTTTTCAAAACGCTCGACGATTTTCGCGAGCGGCAGGATGACGCGTTCGAGCGTTTTGTAGGTCAGACGGCGGCGCAGGAGAAATGCGGGCAGCAGGGCCTTTTGGCCGATGGCGATTCGCAGGCCGAGCAGCATGAGTGCGATGCCAAATGGGACTGAGAGCCCGGGTGCTGGCACGATGAAGGGTGCGGAAAGGAGCAGGATGAACATCGCGAATCCACGGCCCTGAAGAATGGATTCGAGTTCCGCCACGGTCATGGCGCGTCCATTTGCCTCGCGAAGAATCGCCCGCAAATCCTGCGAGAGCCTACGCACGGGTGGTGGGTCTGGCGATTCGCTGGCGGGTGGAAAAACTTCGGGACTCACCACGGGCATGGCTCACAGTTAGCACGGATCGAACCTCGCGACACCGTAGGAACTCATCAGGATGTTTTTTTCATCGATCCGCGCTCCGTCCACCAACCGAGCAGCGCGATCGCGCTGCCGAGCACGAATGGAACGTAGCGTTCCACGTCGGCAATGCTCTGCCCGAGCTGGGCGCTGACCCACGGATCCTTGAAAATCATATGCGCGGCCACGTAGCCGAGCACTCCGCCGCCGAGCCAGATGATGATGCGAAAACGATTCATCAAATGCGCGAGCAGGCCGCTTCCCCACACGACGAGCGGGATCGAAAGGAGCAGGCCAAATACTACGAGCTTGAAATCGCCTTTGGCGGCTCCGGCGATGGCGATCACGTTGTCCAAACTCATCGCCACGTCGGCGACGATGATGATCTTGATGGCCTCGCGGAGCGATGCGCCGGGTCGCGCGTGCTCTTCTTCGGAAGGGGTCGGCCGGACGAGTTTCACGGCGATCCAGATGAGCACGAGCCCGCCCACGAGTTGCAGGAACGGGATGAGCAGGAGCTTCGTGATGATGGCCACGAAAATGAGGCGCAAAATGACTGCGCCACAGGTGCCCCAGACGCGTCCCCAGAGTTGCTCTTTTGCTGGCAGCGTCCGGACGGCGAGCGCTATGACGAGCGCGTTGTCGCCCGCGAGTACGAGATCGATGAGGACGATCTGCAACCAGCGGACCCAGAATGTCGGATCGAAAAGGAAATGGAGGTCCATCGCTCCCATTTTAAATCGGAAACGGACGTCTCAACTAACGCCTACTCGGGAGCGACTTCCGGCGCGGAATGGTCTTCCGCCGGCGTAGCAAGTTCTACCGCGACCGGCTCCGGCGTCGCAGCTTCCGCTTCCGGCTCTGCTGGGGCAGATGCCTCGACGGCTGGCGTTTCGATTTCCGATTCCGGTGCGGCGGGCGCTGCGGCGGATGCGGTGGATGCGGTGGAAGGCGCGGGCTTTTCCGGTTTCTCGAGCGCGGGTTTTTCACCGGGCACGAGCGGGAGATCGAGTGTTCCATCGTGGAATTCGATGACGTGTCCGGCCTGAATCAAATAGTGCAGATCAGACGCCATCTCGGACTTCTTCGGGCCAGACTCTTCGGAATCGTGCTGCGCTCCGAGAATTTTCACCGCGAGATCGTGACGCGTGCATTTTCCAGCCGTTTCGATCGCAGACAAAATCGTGGAGATTCCCTCGGAAAAGATCTGCCCTTTTGGCGCACGCTGCGGACGGATCGAAGAAACGAAAACCATCCGTTTGCGATGTTTGATGTAGTGCAGTCCCGCATCGTGGAACGCGGGGCGAAGCAGGTTCACGACGTTTTGCGGGAAATGCTTTTCGTTTTCCCAGCATGTCCGCAGGGCCGCGCCGATCACGCGATCATTGCTCGCGCGGCTCGCGGGGCCGGATGTTTCCAGCGTGACGCCTGTCTTGAGCACTTGCGGCAGATAGTTCTTCCGGAAGTGCGCCTCGGCGTCGGCGACGCTTTTAAACGTCACGGGATCGGCCTCCTTCAGCGTCACGTAAGTCGTCGTCGTCCGCGCCTGTTCCTTCCAGTCCGCGATGGCCTGCTCGTCGTTCACGACTTCGATTTCATGCTGCTGAAATTCCGGGAACGACATGCGTCGGCTGAAGCGCTCTTCGTAAAGCTTCCGCAGTCCGGGCTGATAGGCGTGGTAATTCGTGGGCCCGAGGAACGTGCCCGTCGTGCGACAACGCGCGACGTTGGAAAAATTCCCCTTCAACGGTTCACCCTGCACGATTTCCTCGCTGTAATACTCAGCGCGCGCCGCCCGAAATGCACTGCGTTCGATGGCCGCAAGGTCAAACGACACGGGACCATCGCCGATCTGGTAAAGTGGCACCGCCGAATCCTGCGAAGTGATTCGCACACGATGACGCTCGGGCTTTTCCAAAAAGAGTCGCGCCGTGCCGAAAAGCGGGTATGCGCGATTGCCGGCCTTGATCTGCCGGGTGATTCCTTCGAGGCCCTTCGGTTCGGGGAGAAAATCGATCCTGACTTCCGCTGTCTTCACCACTGGCGGCGCAGGCTGGCGATCGCGCTGCTGCTCGAAAGGGCGTCCGCCTCCACGACGGTCGCCACCGCCTCGATCATCGCGCCGCCCTTTCGGCGGTCCGCCGGGGCGCGGCCCGCGCTTGTCATCGCGTCCGCCGCCGGGGCGCGGAGGTCCATCGCGACGCGGGCCGCGATTGTCTCCACCGCCGCGAGGAGGCCCGCCACGACGGTCGCCGCCATCGCGGCGCGGACGGTCGCCCGTGTCTCCTTGGTAATCGGCATAGCGATTCGTAGCAGGGGTTTCCTTCATCCAATCGGGAAGGAATTTCAGATCAAATTCGACAGGCGCATCGCTCATTGGAATCGTGTTAACTCCTTTTCCGGTGATTGTAAATGAGCCGCTTCCCAACTGTTTTTCGGGTCGGGAAAAATTGAGAATTATTTGTTGCCATCCCTTTCCGCCGCTTCTAAAGCGTAGCCTCCAAAACCAACCAAACCACCACTTCACTACCGCCCAATTTTATGTCGGAAAAATCCATTGAGGAGAAAGTTAAAGACATCATCGTCGAGCAGCTCGGCGTTAATCCCGAACAAGTCACGTCCACCGCGTCGTTCATCGAAGACCTCGGTGCCGACTCGCTCGACACGGTCGAACTCGTGATGGCGTTTGAGGAAGTCTTCTCCGTCGAAGTGCCTGATGAGGACGCCGAAAAACTTCAGACCGTCGGCGACGTGGTGAAGTATATCGAGGACAAGACCTCGAAGTAAGCGCCCGCTTCCATACCCCATATTGAGAAGAGCCACGGTCGAAAGCCGTGGCTCTTTTCTTTTTTCCCGCAGGCGTGGTCTTTTTTGGAAAGGAGTGAAACTTCCTGCGTGAAGCGGAGTTTCTCAGCGCATGAAACGAACCCTATTTCTTTTCCCTTTAGCCGCGGCCGCGGTCTTCACTTCATCCTTCGCAGCCTTGGCCAAAGGCGAAAATCCAAAGGCCGCCCACGCTCCGGGCGAGCGCCTCAAAATGATGAGCGAAAAGCTCGGCCTGACCGATGAGCAGAAGGAAAAACTGAAGGCGATTTTTGCAAAGAATATGCCGAAGATGAAAGAAATCCGCGCCGACGCTGCTCTTTCGCAGGAGGACAAGCGCGCAAAGATGATGGAAATCCGGAAAGCCGAAATGGCTGAAATCCGAGCCCTGCTCACGCCGGAGCAGCAGGAGAAAATGAAGGAAATGCGCAGGGCCGGCAAAGGATCCAAGGCGAAAAAATAACGGGGCAGTCGCCGCTGTTTTACTAACGGTGAGAGGACGGAATCCTCTTGTCCGTTTTCGCTTTCGCCGAAAAGTCGCATCTAGCAAAGCGACTTTGATTCGCATTACACATCTGCCACCTCCAACTCTCCCAAGCGCACCCATGAATCGTCGCACCTTCCTCAAATCCACCATCGCCGCCTCCACCTCACTTTCGCTTTCGGCGCGCCTGCGCGCCCAGATACCGGGCGCAAATGAAGACATCCGCGTCGCCGTCATCGGCTTCAATGGCCGCGGCGAAAATCACATTTCGGAATACTTGAAAGTGAAAGGCGTGCGGCTCGTAGCGCTGTGCGATGTGGATGCGAAGGTGCTGGAAAAGGGCAAGGCGCAGCTCCTGCAAAAGGGCGCGGAGGTGGAGACTTATCAGGACATCCGCAAGCTGCTGGAGAGCAAGGATGTCGATGCCATCTCGATCGCCACGCCCAATCACTGGCACTCGCTCGCGGCCATCTGGGGTGTGCAGGCGGGGAAGGATGTATACGTTGAGAAGCCCGTGTCGCACAACGTGTGGGAAGGCCGCCAGCTCGTGCGCGCCGCCGACATTCACCAGCGAATCGTGCAAATGGGCGTGCAGAGCCGCAGCGGCGTCGGACTCGCGAACGCGCTGGCGTGGCTGAAATCGAATCCGCTCGGCAAAGTGAAATACGCGCGCGCCCTTTGCTACAAACGCCGCCCGAGCATCGGGAAAGTGGCGACGGAAACCCCGTGGCCGGAAAACATCGACAAGGATCTCTGGCACGGCCCGGCGGAAATCCAGCCGCTCCTGCGCGCGAAGCTGCACTACGACTGGCACTGGGTCTGGAACACCGGCAACGGCGATCTCGGCAATCAAGGCATTCACCAGATGGACATTGCGCGGCGCTTCCTCGGCGAGCCCGCTCTTTCGCCCGCCGTGTGGGCCGTCGGTGGACGCGTCGGCTATGTGGACGACGGTGAGACGCCGAATTCGCTCATCATTTTCCACGACTACCAACCCGCGCCGCTCATCTTTGAAGTGCGCGGCCTGCCCGCCAAAACGGGCGACAAAGATATGGATCGCTACCGCACTTCGCCCGGCGTCGGCGTGCTGGTGCAGTATGAAAACGGCTACGTCGTATGCCCCGATTATAACAACGCGGTGGTGTATAATTCCAAAGACGAACTGCTGCGGACGTTCGGAAATCCATCCGTGCCGAAGGACGTCGCACCAGCGGCGGAATTCGAAGCGGTGCCGAGTGAGGGCGGAGCGCAGGCGGAGAATCACTACGCCAATTTCATCAAAGGCGTGCGCAGCCGGAAAGTCGCCGACCTGCACGGAAACATCCTCGACGGCCATATCTCCAGCGCGCTTTGCCACACGGGGAACATCGCCTATCGCCTCGGCAAACAAGTCGCGCCGGACGTCGTCCGCGAGAGGTTGAAAGGCAACGCCGACGCCGCAGATTCCTTCGACCGCCTCGCCATGCACCTCGATGCCAACGGCGTGGATATTTCCGTGGAAAAACTCGCCCTCGGCGAATTCCTGAAGATGGACCCGAAGACCGAGAAGTTCATTGGCAACGCCGCCGCCGACAAACTCCTGACCCGCGAATACCGCGCGCCGTACACGGTCCCGCAGATGGCGTGATCGTTGAAACCCAGTTGCG
>JANLQB010000111.1:0-3325 GCA_031367565.1 Verrucomicrobiota bacterium | reverse complement strand
CGCAAGCCGGGCGTGGATTGGTTTGAGATCATCTCGGAAAACTACATGTGCGATGCGGGCCGGCCGCTGCATGTGCTGGATCAGATTCTGGAGCACTACCGCGTCGTGCAGCACGGGGTCTCGATGTATTTTGGAAACGCGGCGCGGCCGAGTCGCGATCATCTTAAAAAGCTGAGGACGCTCACGAAACGCACGGGCACACCGTGGCTTTCCGACCACCTTTGCTGGGGTAGCGTCGATGGGCGTTACTCGCACGATTTGCTGCCGATGCCTTACACTTGGGAAGCTGTGGAGTGGACGGCGCGGAATATTCGCGAAGTGCAGGACACGGTTGGGCTGCCGGTCTGCGTGGAAAACGTGAGCAGCTACGTGGAGTTCAACGCGTCGGAGATGACCGAGTGGGAATTCCTCAATGAAGTCGTCGAGCGCGCCGACTGCGGCATCCTCCTCGACGTGAACAACATTTACGTCTCCTCGAAAAATCACAGCTTCGATCCCTACACGTATCTCGACGCCGTCCCCGCCGATCGCGTCGCGCAAATCCACATCGCGGGTCACACGAAATTCGAGAAATACCTCCTCGATACGCACGATCACCCCGTGCTCGATCCCGTGTGGAAACTGTACGCGCACGCCATCCGCCGCGTCGGTCGCACTGCCACGCTGCTCGAATGGGACGACCGCATTCCCAGCTTCGACGAAGTGCATCGCGAGGCGCTGAAGGCCAACCGTTTTCTCCCCGATGCCCAAACCATCGCCGCGTAAGCCGCGACTCGCGGACCTCCAGCGCGCGATGGCGCACGCGATCATGCGCCCGCTCACGGCCAGCGAAGGCATGCAGCGCACGAATGCCAACACGGCAAACGCGATCATCAAACCGAACGACCGCCTCGATTCCTTTGCGCGCCTGCAAATTTACAACCAGCAATATTGGTGGCGTCTGCTCGGAAATTTCGGCGACGACTTTCACGGGCTGCGCGGGGTCATCGGTCAGCGGAAATTCGACCGGCTCGCGACGGCGTATCTGGAAAGCTACCCGTCAAGGTCGTGGTCGCTGCGTGATCTCGGCGAAAAGCTGGAAAGTTTCATCGCCGAACACCCCGAATTCGTCGCCCCGCACGAAAAGCTCGCGGCCGAAATGGTCCGCGTGGAATGGGCGCGCATCGTCGCCTTCGATGGCCCGGAAAAGCCGCGACTCGACCCCTCGCACATCGCGAAGATCGCGCCCGAAAAACTCAAGATCGGTCTCCAGCCCTACATTTCGCTCATCGAAATGTGGCACCCGATCGACGACCTGCTTGGAAAACTGAAAGAGGCCAAGATCGAAACCGGCAGCGTCAGTAACGCCGTCGCCGCGACGCGCACCCGCCGCCCCAAACGCCTCCTCGCGCGTCCGCGAAAAGTGCCGCTGTATCTGGCCGTCCATCGCCACGAGTTGGTCGTTTATTACAAGCGCCTCGACCTCGCCGCGTATCGCCTACTCACCGGATTGCGTGATGGCGCAACCCTCGACGCCGCTTGCGAAAACGCGCTCGCGGGCTCGAAGGAGTTACCCGAACAATCCGCCGCGAAAGTGCAGGCGTGGTTTGCCAATTGGATGCGGCTCGGCTGGCTCTGTACTCCCTGATTCGGGGTTTTCCTTGCGGAAAAGTCAGGGTCTTCTTTTTCACAATTCTGAGAGACGGATGGGTAGTGGAGCGGAATTTGCTGAACCAATTGCGCGCTCCAAACCATCCAACGCCTTTCAGTTTTGCAAAATACTCACCCTGCTTCGTCCTCCAGTTCAGCTTTTCGAGCATCGTGCGGATTGGTGGTCGCGATGGCCGGGCTGCTTCCCGTTTCCGGCGCGGAGTCCGACCGCTTGGGCGATCTCAGCATCGAGCAGTTGCTCGATCTGAAAGTTACTTCCGTGGCTCGCCGTGAGGAGTCCGTCTCGCGCTCGCCGGCGGCGATCTTTGTCATCACTCAGGAGGATATTCGCCACTCTGGCGCGCGTAGCATCGTGGACGCGCTGCGCCTCGCTCCGGGCCTCGATGTCGCGCAGGTCGATGCGCACACGTCCGCAGTAAGCGCGCGGGGGTTCAACGATGTTTTTGCAAACAAACTCCTCGTCCTCATCGACGGACGCTCGGTTTACACGCCGCTGTTTTCCGGCGTGTATTGGGAAGTGCAGGACGTGGTGATGGAGGACATCGATCGCATCGAAGTCATCCGCGGTCCCGGCGCGGCGCTGTGGGGTGCGAATGCGGTGAACGGCGTCATCAATATCACGACGAAGCGCGCGGCGCAGACGCAGGGCGGACTGTTGACGATGGGCGGAGGAAATGAAGAGCGCGCATTCACGAGCTTTCGTTTTGGCGGCGCGCTGAGCGACGATCTTCACTACCGCGTTTTTGCCAAAGGCTTCCTGCACGATGACTCGGAGAAGCTCAATGGAGGCGCGGTGAATGATGGCTGGCGCATGGCTCACGCTGGGTTCCGGCTCGATTGGACGCCGGAGGAAAACGTCTTCACGCTGCAAGGCGATGTCTATCGCGGCTTCGAGGATCAGTATTTTCAGCGGCTGCGCTCACGCTCTCCGTTCGCTTCCTACGACGATTTTTCCGTGAGCCAGATCTCGGGTGGAAATCTGCTCGGACGTTGGACGCGCGAGTTGTCCGGCGGCGGCCAAGTTTCGCTCCAGACCTACTACGACCGGACGAACCGCGACACGTCCATCTTCGGCGAGCGGCGCGACACGTTCGATGTCGATTTGCAGTATCGGTTCACATGGGGCGAGCGGCAGACTTTTGTGTGGGGCGGAGGATACCGTTTCGGCTCGGATGAACTCGAAAACCACTTCGACATCTCGATGCGTCCCGCACAGCGGAGCACGAATCTGTTCAACACGTTCCTCCAGGATGAAATCGCGCTCGTGAAAGAGCGGCTCGTGCTCACCCTCGGCTCGAAGCTGGAGCACAACGAGTCCACCGGCTGGGAATTGCAGCCGAGCGCGCGCCTGCTCTGGACTCCGACCGCGCATCAGTCCGCATGGGCTTCCCTCTCGCGCGCCGTGCGCACGCCGTCGCGTGCCGACGAGGATGTCCTGCTTCGCCGCGGTCCGATCATTCCCGCGAATGCGCTCTATCCGACTTCGCCCGCGCTGCTGAATGAGATTTCGGGAAGCCGCGATCGGAAAGCCGAGGAGGTCATCGCGGCCGAACTCGGTTACCGCCTCGAAGCGACGGAGCACCTGTCTTTTGACCTCGCGCTTTTCTACAGCGACTACACGAAGATCGGCTCCTACGGAGTGGCCGACCCCGCGATCGATCTGCTCTCCGATCCG
>JANLQB010000093.1:0-3090 GCA_031367565.1 Verrucomicrobiota bacterium | reverse complement strand
ATCATCAATCGCACGAGCATCATCACCGCGATCACAAAAGCGGACACGCTCGTCACCATCAGCTCCCCCAAATTTTTCGGCGGCCACCAATACCAACTCCAAACCGCCAACGCTCTCGACGCCGCGTTCACCACCCTCGGCCTCCCGTTCTTCCTCAACGCCGATCAACCCATCTCCACCCACCTCGGCGAGATCGTCCCTCAACGGTTTTACCGGTGGAAAGTGGATTAGAGCAGTTTCAGAAAAAGCGTAGCCGATGATCCGGGTCGGGTGGGCGTCCCGCCCGTCGGTTTGGGCATCCTGCCCGAAGCCAGTGCGCAAGAGTCCGGCAGGATGCCAGATTCGGCGGGCGGGGCGCCCACCCGACCCGGATCATCGCCACCCTCACGGCTACGATATTGGTGGATCTGCTGTAGCCTGTTCTTGCGAAGGCCCGATTTTTTTCGGTGCCGAGAGGCACCATTTTGAAAGTCATCACACGATTTCCACCGGACACTCCGGCAGCGCTTTTAGAAACGCCTTGCCGTAGCTCTTCACGAGCACGCGATTGTCGAGGATCACGATGATGCCGCTGTCCTGCTTCGTGCGGATGAGCCGGCCGACGCCCTGGCGCAGGCGCAGGATCGCTTCGGGCAACGAGTATTCGGAAAAGGGATCGCCGCCGTGCGCCTGGATGAGTTCCAGCCGCGCTTCGATCAGCGGGTGGTCGGGCACGGCGAACGGCAGGCGTGTGATGATCACATTGCTCAGCGCCTCGCCGGGGACATCCACACCGCTCCAAAAACTTTCCGTCCCGAAAAGGATATGTCGGTCGTTGCGTTTGAACTCCGCGAGGATCTGATGCCGTGGCATTCCCTCGCCTTGCACGAGCAATTTGTAATCGAGCTCATCCAGTCGCTCGCGCATCGCCGACGCAATCGCGCTCATCGTTTTGTAGCTCGTGAAAAGCACGAACGCGCGCCCTTTGCTCATCTGCACGAAATGCTCGATCTGCGTCGCGAGCGCGGCCTCGTAGCCCGCATCGCGCGGGTCCGGCATTTTCTTCGTGATGAAAAGCCGCATCTGTTTTTGGTAGTCGAACGGACTCCCGATCTGCCGCGCCTCGATCTCATCCGCGCCCACGCGATTGCGGAAATACGCGAGCGCCTCGCTGCCCACGGAGAGCGTCGCACTCGTCATCACGCAGCAATGATCCTCGCGAAAAAGCAGCGCCTTCAAATGCGCTGCCACGTCGATCGGCGCGGCGTTCAGGCTGTGAAAATTCTGCGTCTTCCCCGTGCGCTCGATCCAATACACATGATCCTCCGCCTCCTGTTTTAGAAACGTCGCGATCCCCGCCCGCGCATCGCGCACGCGACGCCCGAGGTCCTGCAACTCCGCCTTGGAAATCTCATCCTCCGTCGCCCGCACGCTCTGCACGATGATCGCCTGCAATTTCGCCAGCGGCCCCGTGAGCGAATCTTCCACGATGTCCGGCCGCCGCACGCGAAACTCGCGACCCTTCTTAAAATCCGCGCGCTCCCCGAGCTTGTCGAAAAACGAATCCGCCTCCTCCAGCAACCCCGCCACCTCGCGTACGCCATCGACATTCCGCAGCGCCTGCATCAGCCCCTTCTTCGTTTTCGGATTGTAAAGCCGGTGCAGCGCATGCCGCAGCCCGTATTGCGAAACGCCGATCCCGATTTGTTTCGCCGCCACCTGCTCCACCGTGTGCGCCTCGTCAAAGATCACAAAATCATTCGCGAAAATATACCCGCTCTCGTTTTCCTCCTGCTCCGCGAGCGAGCCGAGATTCAGGAAAAAGAGCGTGTGATTCATCACCACCACGTCCGCCGAAATCAGCCGCTTCCGCGCCCGCTGATACGCGCACTTCGGATTCGTCCCGCACGATTTCGTCGTGCAAATATGCGCCTCGCTGCACACCTGCGCCCACACCGCCGCATCCGGTTCCACCTTGAAATCCGACAGCGACCCATCCTGCGTCGTCTGCGCCCATTCCCAGATGCGCTGCAACTCCGCCTGCTCCGTGCTCGTGAAAAGGTCGGCCTGATGATTCACCGCGCGCTCCAGCCGCAGCGGGCAAAGATAATTGTGCCGCCCCTTCCAAAGCATCGCCTCAAACTCAAACGGCATCAGCTTCTGCACGATCGGGATGTCTTTGTAAGCGAGCTGCTCCTGAAGATTGATCGTGTAGGTAGAAATCACCGCCTTCTTCTTCTGCTCATGCGCCCAAAGCACCGCCGGGATCAAGTAAGCCAGCGACTTCCCCACTCCCGTTCCCGCTTCGACGACGAGATGCCGCTCCTCCGAAATCGCCTGCGCCACCGCGACCGCCATCTCCTGCTGCTCCGGTCGAAATTCAAAATTAGCCGCCTGCCCCAGCAACCCACTCGCCGAAAAAATCTCACGCACCCTTTCGGGGAAGCTGTCTGGAAAAGCGGAAGCGAGTGCGATCATTTTGCGGGCCGCATGTTTCGGCGAAGCGGGCGGCGACGGCAAGGAATGTGATCCAGTGAACGGTGGTTTCCCAACCACCGACCCACCGTCCCGCGCCGCAGCCATCTTTTGCACTCGTTCCCAAGTTGCCGCGCCGAGTGCTCCACTGTTTTCGGCCCAGCCCGGAGCACTCCCGCGCGCAACTCGCCTTGCGCGCCCCGCGCGTGGCCGCCATCGTTTCCGGCCATGCGCCCCTATTTTATTCTGCTCGCCGCCGTCGTCTCCCACGCCTTCGCCGAGGAGCGGAATTTGGAGGGCGCGTTGCTCTCGAACACGCGGCAGCTCATTTATGAAGGCAAGCGCAGCGGCGAGGGGTATTTTTTTCCGGATGGGAAGCGGCTGATTTTCCAGAGCGAGCGCGAGGCGGGGAATCCGTTTTACCAGATTTACACGCTCGATCTGGAGTCGGGAGACAGCGTGCGTGTTTCGCCGGGGGTGGGGAAAACGACGTGCGCGTTTTTTCAGCCGGGGACGGATCGCGTGCTGTATGCCTCCACGCATCTCGATCCGCAGGCGGCGCAGAAGCAGAAGGATGAACTCGATTTCCGCGCGAGTGGGAAGCAGCGGCGGTATTCGTGGGACTACGATGCGACG
>JANLQB010000092.1:0-2202 GCA_031367565.1 Verrucomicrobiota bacterium | reverse complement strand
GCAAGCCGCCGCCGCGAATGCGCCCACGCTCGACGAAGTCGCCGCCGCCTTTCCCGAACTCGAAGTCCTCGAACTCATCGGCCAGGGCGGCATGGGCGTCGTCTTCAAAGCGCGCCAGCCGCGGCTCGACCGGCTCGTCGCGCTGAAAATCCTCCCGCCCGCGCTCGCCGCGCAGCCGGGTTTTGCCGAACGCTTCACCCGCGAGGCCCGCGTGCTCGCCCGGCTCGCGCATCCGCACATCGTCGCGATTTACGACTTCGGCGAAAGCGCGGGATTTTTCTACCTCACGATGGAGTTCGTAAACGGCGTGAATCTCCGCGCTGCCATGCGCGCCGGCGTGAAACCCGAGCAGGCGCTCCTGCTCGTGCCGCACATCTGCGAGGCGCTGCAATTTGCGCACGATCACGGCGTGCTGCATCGCGACATCAAACCGGAAAACATCCTGCTCGATACGCGCGGCGTGCCCAAGCTCGCCGACTTCGGCATCGCGAAACTCACGGGCGATGGGACGGATGAGTCCCATGCGACCCATGCGTCTCATCCCGGCCTCACCGCGACCGGTTCCACCCTCGGCACCGCCGCCTACATGGCCCCCGAGCAAATCGAAAAACCCGCCACCGTCGATCACCGCGCCGACATCTACAGCCTCGGCGTCGTCCTCTACGAAATGCTCACCGGCGAACTCCCGCTCGGCCGTTTCGCCGCGCCGTCGGAAAAATCCGCGGTCAATCGAGGCGTCGATGAAGTCGTCATGCGCGCTTTGGAAAAAGAACGCGACCGCCGCCAGCAGAGCGCCACGGAAATGAAGACGCAGGTCGAAGGCGCGAGCGCAGACGCTTCCCCTCGGGGACCGCTCCGGACGGCGGCGAGCTACACCTGCACGCCCGAGCACCTATTTTCGCTGCGCGGAATGATCTATATCTACACCGGCAAAGGCCGCCTCGCGCTTGATGAAACGACTCTCACCTTCGTTAGCGACGCCGAGCAACTCAGCGTCCCGCTCCGTAGCATCCGCGAAATCGGCATCGGCAATTACTCCGGCTTCGCCAAACCCGTGCAGCTCGATTTTTTTTCCGTCGTCTGGGACGAAGCCGGCGTGGTCCGCACTCGTCTCTTCACCCCGCACGAATCTCTGCTGAGTCCGTGCTGGGAAACCAATAAACTGGTCACCGAATGGGCCGCCGCCGTCCGCGCCGCCACCGCGCGCGTGCTGGGGTGCGAGCCGTCTTTCGTCCCGTCGCGCGCACTCGGCACGCGCCCGCCTTCGGTGTTCCGTTTCATGGGGCTGATCTTGGGCATCACGCTGCTGATCGCGGTGACAATGATTTTCATTTTCGACGTCAGCCGCAGCGGCCTCGGGCCGGTCGCGATGCTTGGGATCTACGCTTTTCCCGTAGCCCTCGTCGGAGCGCTCGCGTTCTTTTGGCCGAAAGCGTGGCCTGCTTCCACCGTTGAATCCACCGCGAAAGTGCCTGCACGCAACCCGTGGCCGCAACGCATCTTCCTCCTCCTCCTCGCCTTCATCCTCGTGCCGACGCTGCTCCTCGGACTCGGCCTGCTCATCCCGATCCTCATGCAAAAGTCCGCTCGGCGAGTTCCGACCCGCATCGAAAGCGCGCGCGTCGTGGCGGAGTCGAGTGAAAATGCGCGGCTTGCGGCCACACAGCTCGCGGCGTTTCACGAATGGGAAATCGGGGTTGCGCGCAACCGATTGGAAATCCTCCACAGGCAGTTCGAGAACGGAACCGCAACTCAGATCCAGGTTGCCGAAGCGGAGCGCGATCTCGCCATCGCGGACGCGAACGGAGATGCGCGGAAAATCGCAATCGCGAAAGTGGAATGCGCCGAGAAGCGGGTCGCGTTGCTCCGCGAACTTCAGAAAGTAGGCGCTTCCAGCACCGTTGAGTTGAACGCCGCCGAGAACGCTCTCAATGTCGCCTGGGTCGAGAAATCGCAGGCGGAGGTGAAGCACTTCGAGCGCGAAGTGGCGCGCAGTAAAGTAGAAGCCGACCGGATCATCCACGGGGAGGGAAAATGAGCGTGCCCGCGTCCAACTTCGCCGCGACGCGCTGGACCGTCGTCGCGCAGGCAAAGGGCGGCGACACCGCCGCGAAGGCCGCGCTCAGTGAACTCTGCGCGGCCTACTACGCACCGGTCGTCGCCTTTCTCCGCAGCCGCGGCGGGAACGAAGATCCGGCGCGC
>JANLQB010000085.1:0-2531 GCA_031367565.1 Verrucomicrobiota bacterium | reverse complement strand
ACGTAGCCGATGGCGCGGCGATGCGTGGGGATGAAGAGGCGCGCGGCGGTGTCGGTGAGGATGGTTTCGCCGAGCGCGATGTGCGCGGAATCGGGTCGGCGGAGGCCAGCGATGAGATCGAGCAGCGAAGTTTTTCCCGCGCCGGAAGGGCCGAAGATTCCGGTGACGGGCGCGGACATTTCGGCGTCGAGCGCGAGGGTGAAATCGGCGAGCGGGAGCCGGAGGTTGCGGAGGGTGAGTTTCATTTTCGCGCGCGGCGCTGGAGGAGTTCGCTGCTCCACACGGCGGCAAAGGCGAGCACGACGGAGATGCCGAGCAGGCGAAAGGCGCGCGGGTCTTCGCCGAGCTGCACGGACTGGTAGATGGCGAGGGAAAGCGTGGACGTTTCGCCGGGAATATTGCCCGCGACCATGATCGTCGCGCCGAATTCGCCGAGCGCGCGGGCGAAGGCGAAGAGCACGCCGGCGAGCAGTCCGCGGCGGGCGAGCGGGACGGTGATGGTCCAGAAGACGCGCCACGGCGAAGCGCCGAGCGTGCGCGCGATTTGTTCGAGGCGCGGATTGATTTCCTCGAACGCCACGCGGGCCGCGCGGACGAGCAGTGGAAACGACATGACGCCGAGCGCGATGGCGACGGCACGCCAGGTGAAGACGACATCCATGCCGAGATGCGCGTGCAGCCAGCCGCCGATGGGGCCGCGGCGACCGAGGATTTTCAGAAGGATGAGGCCGGTCGCAATCGGCGGCATGACGAGCGGGAGCGCGACGAGCGTTTCGACGAGGGATTTGCCGAACCAATCGCGCCGCGCGAGCAGCCACGCGAGGGCGATTCCCGGTGGCACGATGGCGAGGGTGCTGAGCGCGGAGACCCACGCGGTGAAGCCGACCAGTTGCCAATCTTCACCGTTCATTTCAGACTACGGCAGCACGATGAAGCCGAATTTTTCAAACACGCGCGCGGCTTTGGGGGTGGCGAGGTGCTGGAGGAATTTGCGCGCCGCATCCGGCAGCGGCGCGTCTTTGAGCAGCGCGACGGGATAGCGGATCGCGGGGCCGTCTTTGGCGGGGACGGCGAAGGCGATCTTCACTTTTTTGGAAATGGCGGCGTCGGTTTGGTAAACGATGCCCGCTTCGACGTTGCCGGATTCGACGGCGGCGAGCGCGGCACGGACGTTTTCGGTGGGGACGACTTTCGGTTCGATGGCGCTCCAGAGGCCGAGCGTTTCGAGATATTGCTTCGCATATTTTCCGGCGGGCACGGCTTTCGGATCGGCGAGCGCGAGGCGTTTCACCGTGGCGGTGGCGAGGTCTGGCGGGGTCGCGATTTTTGCGCCGCTTTCCGCTGCGACGATGATCACGAGCGAGTTTCCGAGCGCATTGCGGCGGGTGTTCGGGACGATGCGGCCTTTTTGCGCGAGCGCGTCCATGATCGCTTCGTCGGCGGAGAAAAAGAGGTCGATCGGCGCGCCTTCCTCGATCTGGCGGGCGAGGACGTTGGAGCCGCCGAAATTGAACACTGGCTTGTCGCCGGATTTGGCGGCGTAGGTTTCGCCGATTTCTTTGAGCGCATCGGAAAGGCTCGCGGCGGCGGACACGCGGATGTCCGCGGCGGTGGCGAGCGCGGCGGTGAGCAGGAGGACGAGGAGCGTTTTCATGGCGCGGGAATCCAGCCGCGCCGGCGGTATTCCCACCAGCCGATTTTTTCGGGTAGCCAGCCGGAAGTTTTTTCAAAGCCCAGCGTGCCGGGGATGGCGCGGCGCAGCGCGCGGAAGCCGCGATTTTGTCGCGTATGGAAATTGCACGGGACCGGGACGACGTCGATGCCGGCGGCGCGGAAGGTCGCGGTGGCGCGCGGGAGATGCGCGGCGGAGGTGACGAGCAGGACGCGTTTCCAGCCGCGCACTTTTGCGAGCGCATGGGTGAGCAGCGCTTCATCGTGCGTGTCGGAGCACAGGCCGAGGCTGACGATTTCGGGGATGGGAACGCGCCGTTCGATGAGCGCATTTTTGAGCATGTCGCCTTCGATGCGCATCGTGCCATCCACCTCGATGCCGGAGCCGCCGCAGACGAGGACGGGCGCTTTGCCGAGGCGGACGACTTCGAGCGCGGTGACGATGCGATCGGCGGCGATGGTGAGGTGGAGGCCGGCGACTTCATTCGGCGAAGGATCGAGCGCGCCGCCGAGAATGACGACGGCGTCGCACGCGGGGAGCGCGTCGAGTTTTACCTCAAAGTATGGACGCTCGAGCGAACGCAGGAGAGCATCTGGCAGCGTGCTCGCGCCGATGATGTAGATGAAGATGGCAAGCGTGCCGGCGACGATGGCGAAACCGCGCTGGCGCTTTCGCCAAAGCAGCGCGGCGAGCAGGATGAGCGCGAGCCAGAGCAGGCTGATCGGCTCGATGAGCGGGATGAGACTTCGCCCGAAATTCATAATAAAATACCCACGACGCAGGTGAACAAATAACACGCCAGCAGGCCTGCAATCATCGCGCGCAGGCCGATCTTCGCGAGGTCGCCGCGGCGCTCCGG
>JANLQB010000027.1:0-2495 GCA_031367565.1 Verrucomicrobiota bacterium | reverse complement strand
TTTTTGTTCGGCAGTGAGCCCGAGGTCTTCGTTGGTCTCGATGAGTTGAAGTTTCTCGGCGGTGCTGAGTGAGCGGAATTGAGTGGGTGTGGCACTGCTCATATCGCCCGGAAACTACGCCGCCTTCACCGCCGCGACGATCTTCTCCGCGGCATCCGCGATGTCGCTGCCGTTGATGACCGCGAGGCCGCTTTCCGCGAGCGTTTTCTTGCCGGCTTCGACGTTGTTGCCTTCGAGGCGGACGACGAGCGGGATGTTGAGTTGCGTTTCTTTCGCCGCGGCGACGATGCCGGTGGCGATGACGTTGCAATCCATGATGCCGCCGAAAATATTCACGAGGATGCCTTCCACGTTCGGGTCGCTGAGGATGATCTTGAAGGCGCTGGTGACTTGCTCCTTCGTCGCCCCGCCGCCGACGTCGAGGAAGTTCGCGGGCTTGCCGCCGGAGTGCTGGATGATGTCCATCGTCGCCATCGCGAGGCCCGCACCGTTGACGAGGCAAGCGATGTTTCCGTCGAGGCCGATGTAGTTCAGGTTGAACTCGGACGCGGCGACTTCGCGCGGGTCTTCCTCCGATTTGTCGCGCAGCGCTACGATCGCGGGTTGGCGAAACAGCGCGTTGTCATCGAAGTTAAACTTCGCATCAAGCGCGAGGAGCAGGCCGTCGGGCGTGACAACGAGCGGGTTCACTTCGATCTGCGAACAATCGCGCGCCATGAAGAGCTTGAACATCGCGCTGAACAACTTTCCCGCCTGGGTCATCAGCTTCCCGGTGAGGCCGAGCGCGGCGGCGAGCTTGCGCGTCTGGTAGGCTTGCAGGCCGAGGGTCGGGTGGATCGTTTCGGTAAAAATCCGCTCCGGCGTTTTCTCGGAGACCGCCTCGATGTCCATCCCACCTTCCGTGCTCGCGATCACGATCGGCGCGCAGGTCGCGCGATCTAGGACGATGGCAAAATACAGCTCCCGCGTGATGTCCACCGCCTCCGCCACGAGCACCTTGCTCACGAGTTTTCCCTCCGGTCCGGTCTGATGGGTCACGAGCGTCTGCCCGAGCATCTGCGCCGCAAAGTCGCGCGCCTTTTCCGGCGTATCGCAGATATGGACGCCGCCCTTGAAGCCGTTCTTAAACGTGCCTTTGCCGCGTCCGCCCGCGTGGATTTGCGCCTTTACCGCGATCTGACTCGTGCCGAGTCCGCGCGCGATTTCAAACGCTTCCTCCGCCGTGGAGGCGACTTTGCCTTTCGAGGTGGCGACGCCAAATTGCTCGAAAAGTTCGCGGGCCTGATATTCGTGGATGTTCATTTAGAAAAAGTGGAAAGCTAAAAATTGAAATCGAGCGGACGCAAGAGAGATGGACCACGCGCAGCGATTGATGCGCGTTACGCCTCACTCGATTTGCGGCCAGCGCGAAGCGCTTAGTTGCCGGAACCGACGTATTGCGCCGAGTAGGTTTCGAACTTCGCGTTCGATCCGATGGACGGCGTTTTCTCGACATCGTAAACGGTGTTGCCCACGATGGATTCCGACTTCGTATCCCAGATCATGACGGCCTTCTTGGCCTTCGGCGAAGTCTTCTCGTTCTTCTCCGTATCGACCGCGATGTAACGCACGCGCTTCTTCTTCAGCGTCTCCTTTTTCGCGGAAGACATCCGTCCGTAGTAAACCTTCGCGCGCTGCTCCGCGAGTTTGCGCTGACGTTCGGTGGCTTGATGTTTCGCAATGACGAACGCCGTGGCTGCCGCGATCGCACCAGCCGCCGCGCCGATGGCGATGGATTGTCCCGTGCTGGCACCCGCCGCCCGCGCGATCGAGCCCGCAGCGATGCCGGTGATGCCGCCAAACATCGCCGCGTTTTCGCCGGGAGTGAGATTTTCGCACCCCGTCGCGAAGATGGCGGCGGAGGCGGTGAGGGAAGCGAGGGAGGTCGTGAGCCGATTCATACGAGGGTTTTTAACGGACGCATCGCGCGCGGTGCAAGCGTTGAAAGGATGAAAGTGTAGGAATGCTGATGACCTTCTGGGAGGGCGAGGCTCCCGCCGAGCCAGCAGCCGTTTCCACCAAAAAATGCGCTTTCGCTTCGTTGGAACGGTCGAGGTAATTGTGCGCCGTTAAAGCCCCTGTTTCCCCTTTGTGCGAAACAATTTCCTCATCGGGACGACGCCCACCCGCTACCTGCGCATGAAGGTCACGGCTGCTCCGTGAGGCCCTTCGCGCTCTTGCCGCTCACGTCTTTGCGCAGCACGAGTTCGGTGCCTTCCGTTTTCAAATCGTAATCCACTTTGGAAAACGCGCGCCGGATCAAGTGCAGGCCGAGGCCGCCGGGTTGCACGTCTTCGAGGTCGCGGCCTTTGAGTTGGCTGGAGACGCATTGCGTTCCGAAATCGCGCAGGCGGAAAACCACGTGATCGCCGCGATCTTCGCAGACGAGGTGCATCGGCTCGTCTTCCTTGTGGCAATACGCGTAGCGGATGACGTTCGTGCAGGCTTCATCGACG
>JANLQB010000014.1:0-1724 GCA_031367565.1 Verrucomicrobiota bacterium | reverse complement strand
TCGGCGAGCACTTCACTCACGGGGCCGGCTCCGAGCGGATAGGCGAACCCGGGCGGAACGTGTGCCTTGCGGATGGTTGGGATGCGAGGCGAAAATTCTGGCGTCATAGCGGCGGCGATGGTGGAACAAACATTTGGCGAGGGCAACTAGAGAAATGCAGGGTTTGCAGGCAATTCCAATAAAATTACCATTTAACTTTCATCGATTTGAAAAGTTCATCTGATAAAAGGAGGGGCTTTCGGGCTGGGGAAAGTGACGGGTTTGCCATTTCGATAAATAGTGTTTTGCGGGGGATTCGATTGACGATTTTTTGCGGCTCCAACCGTGTCAGTCTGAGATTCCTCTTCAAAGCGATTCACCCTTCCTCCCGACAAATTTAAGTTTCGCGCCTGCGGTGTCGCAAAAAAAATGCATCAGCCCCTTTTAATACAAACCCATCGCTGAATCGAAAACGGCCCCGTTTTTTGCGACGCATTATCGCGCGACTCGATGCGCGCGGTCTTCCCCTCGACGCCTTGGTAATTACTGGCCTTGTCGCGTGAGTAATTTTTCCGGGATTCCCACCGGCGCGGTGAGCGTTGTTTCTCCGCCGCTCGATGACGGAAAGGGCAGGGGGGTTCATGGAGGCGTGTTTGCCGGATGGGCGGTGCGTGTGCGTTGTCAAAACGGCGCAACGTCGCGGCTTTACGCACCGCTTCGCGATCGCTACCGAAATCTGATGCAACCATTTATCCGATGATCTTGAAACCGAAGACCGCATATCTCGTCGCCAGCGGTGATTTGCGCATCAGCGCGAATCGCGTGTGCTGGCCGGAGCAGGAAAAAATGGAGGCCGCGCTGGGCAAGGCGCTGGCTGCGGAAGGCTGGAAAATCCAGCGGGCGCATGGATTTGATCGCGCGAAAGGCCACGGCTTTATCGACTCGCAGAAAATGGGGATGGAAGTTTTTCGCGGGCTCGATCCGGACGCGCCGCTCATCGTCGCGGAGGCGGTGTGGCAGTATTCGCATCACGTCCTCGCCGGGCTCACGACGCATCGCGGTCCGATCCTGACGGTCGCGAACTGGAGCGGCAAATGGCCGGGGCTCGTGGGGATGCTGAATCTGAACGGTTCGCTGACGAAGGCGGGCGTGCGCTACTCGACGCTGTGGAGCGAGCGGTTCACGGATGCGTTTTTCAAACGCGGCTTGCGAACGTGGCTGGCGACGGGCGCGCTGGTGCATCCCGAGCCGCACGTGCGCTATTTCGAGTTGGCGCAGTTGCCGAAAGACGATGAGCGCATCGGTCGCGAATTCGGTCGCGCGTTTCGGAAAGAGAAGGCGATTCTCGGGGTATTCGATGAGGGATGCATGGGGATGTTCAACGCGATCGTGCCGGATGCGTTGCTGCACGCGACGGGCGTTTTTAAGGAGCGGCTGAGCCAGTCCACGCTCTTCGCAGCGATACAGCAGGTGAGCGGGGATGATGCGCACGCGGTCTTTGACTGGCTGCTGAAACGCGGGCTGAAATTTTCATTCGGGCCGAATGACGAGACGGACCTAACGGAGCCGCAAGTGCTCGCGCAGTGTCGCATGTATGTGGCGGCGCTGCGGATCGCGGATGAATTCGGCTGTGCGGCGATCGGCATCCAGTATCAGCAAGGCTTGAAGGATCTCGCGCCCGCAAGCGACCTCGTGGAAGGCATGCTGAACAACGTCGATCGTCCGCCGGTGCGCAGCGCGGATGG
>JANLQB010000553.1:0-8722 GCA_031367565.1 Verrucomicrobiota bacterium | reverse complement strand
GCGAGCGCGCCGATGATCGCGGCGATTTGCCAGAAGAGCGTCGCGGACACGCCGGCCTTGCCCTGGCCGATGTGGAATTCCGCTTTCAAAATCGCGGGCATCCAATCGCGCACGACCCATCCGGCGAGGGCGGGCAGTGTGAAATAGAGGACGAGCAAAATGAACGAGCCGTTCGTGAGCAGCGCCTTCGCCGCGCGGAGCGGGGAAGGGGACGGCACGGAGGTTCCCGCGACTTTCGGCGCATCGCGCAAGAGCATCAGCAGCGGCACCGCGAGCAGCATTCCCGCGACTCCGCACGCATCGAAAGCGCGCCGCCAGCCGAGGCCGGGCGCATCCGCGATGTAGCCGCTGAAGCCGCCGATGATGACGCCACAGTAAATCCCCATCTGGTGAAGACCGACCGCGCGCGAGCGAGTCGCGCCGGTGTGAAAATCCGCGATCAGCGCGAGGGCGGCGGGGATGTAAAATGCCTCGCTGATTCCCATGAGCGAACGCGCCGTCAGGAGCTGATCGTAGGTCTGCACATGGCCCGTCCACCAAGTCACCGCCGACCACGCAAAAAGGCTCCCGCAAATCGTGAAGCGCCGCCCGAAGCGGTCCGCGAGGTAGCCACCGACTGGACTGAAAAAAGCGTACACCCATTTGAACTGCCCGAGCATCCGCCCCCAATTCGCCTCGCTCCCGATGTCCGCCAAATCGCGCATCACGGAAAATTTCATCGACGAGAGCATCTGGCGGTCGAGGTAATTCAACAACGCAACCGGCGCGAGCAAAGCGACGATGATCCACGCAGTGCGAGCTGCGGAATTTGAGGAAGTGGATTCCATCTCAGCAAACGCTCACGCTCCACGCCTCCGGTGAACGTCCGCCCGGACGCACTTCGCCGCTCGGGATGATCAAGGCACCGCGCACGCCCGCAAAAGACGCGTCGCCGCCCAGCGCATTCGGGAGCGGCGCAGCGGCGCGAGCGAGGACGGTCTTGGCGAGAAAAGGGAGGAGACGATTCACCGCGCGACCTTGAGCAGGAAGATGCTCGCGGGCAATCCCGCGCAGTCAGTGCCGACGGACATCGCCACCATCCCGCCCCGCTCATCGTCAGTGAAAACGCCAGCACCCACTCCGCCACCGAACGAGCCAGCCCAAAGTCCGCCACCCTCGGCTCACCCTCCGCCGTGAGGAGCAGATGCGGCGGCTTTAAATCCCGATGCACCACGCCCTGCGTGTCCGCCGCCGCGTTGCTCGAAGCATGCCGCGTTTGCCTGGGCCGCAAATACCCCCGTTCCGCTCTCGCCATCGCGGAACGTGCCGATATTCTTCCGGGAAAAACGGACCCCCGATGCCGAAGCATGTTTTAGAAAAATTCCGCGTCCTCTTAATTGAGGATAATCCGGGCGATGTTTTTCTGCTGCGGGAGATGCTGGATTCGCAGAAGAAGTGCCGCTTTTACATCTCGGATGTGGCGGCGACGCTGGCGGAAGGGATGAGGCTGATCGAGTCGGGCCGTTTTGATTTGGCGCTGCTCGACCTCACACTCCCCGATTGTTCGGGGCTGGATACTTTCGTGGGCGTCCGCGGGGCCGCGCCGGATTTACCGATCGTGATTCTGAGTGATTCCGATGATGGCGAACTGGCGCTGGAGGCGGTGCAGCATGGGGCCAAGGAGTGTCTCGTGAAAGGGCGCATCGACGGGCCGGCCCTGCATCGGGCCATGCGGTATGCGATCGAGCGGACGCGGGCGGAGGCAGCGCTGGCGCGTGAGCGGGACATGTTAAATACGCTGCTGGAGAACATCCCGGACCGCATCTATTTCAAGGACGATCAGAGCCGCTTCATCCGGATCAACCACGCGCTCACCGAGCTCTTCGGACTGAAGCGCCCGGACGAAGCCTATGGGAAAACGGATGCGGATTTCTACGGCGGCGAGCACGCGGGAAAGGCTCTGGCAGATGAACGGCGCGTGATGGAGACCGGCGAGCCGCTGCTGGGTCAGGTGGAATTTGAGATACTGGCGGATGGACGGAAGTCATGGTCTTTGACGACCAAGCTGCCGCGGCGCGACCGCTCGGGGCAGATCATCGGCACGTGCGGAATTTCGCGCGAGGTGACGGCGATGAAGGGGATGGAAGAGCAGCTCGCGACGGAGCGAAATCTCCTCCGCAGCGTCATCGATAATCTTCCCGACCGTATTTACCTGAAGGACGCGGCAGGCGTGTATCGGCTGGATAACGTGGCGCATCAGCGCTGGCTCGGTGCGGAGGATGCGAGCGAGGTGCTGGGGAAAAGTGTGTTCGATTTTTTCTCGAAAGAAATCGCCGATCATTTGCACGCGATCGATTGCGCGATCATGGAATCGGGCGAGGCGCAGACGAATATCGAGGAGCGTCTGGTGGATGCGGAGGGCGCGCCGATCTGGGTGCTGACGACGAAGGTCCCGTGGCTCGACGACGTGGGGGCGAAGCTGGGCATCGTGTGCATCAGCCGTGACATCACGCAGCAAAAGGAAAGCGAGGAAGGATTGCGGCGGGCGAATACCGAATTGAACCGGAGCCGCGAGGAAGTGCTGGGCGCGATGGAGAAACTGCAGGCGGCGCATCACGAACTGCGCAGCGTGCAGCTCCAGCTCGTCGAGGCGGAGAAGATGAAGCTCGTCGGCCGGCTCGCGGCGGGCGTCGCGCACGAGGTGAAGAATCCCCTCGCGGTGGTGAAGATGGGCACGGAGTTTCTTTTCATGCACGAGATGGCAAAGGACACCGATGTGCGCGAGACGCTCACCGGGATGGCCGATGCGGTGCAGCGTGCGGACACGGTGATCCGCGGGCTGCTCGATTTCTCCGCGCCGAAGAAACTCGAGCTGCGTCCCGAGTCGCTCAATGCCGTGATCGAGCGCGCGGTCACGCTCGTGCGCGGAGATTTGCAAGGGATCGCGGTGGAGCGGGAGTTGGGGAGGAGCCTGCCGGTCGTCCCGCTCGATGTGGAAAAAATCAGCCAGGTCTTCATCAATCTGCTCACGAACGCCGCGCACGCGATGGAAAGCGGCGGCTTGATCGTCGTGCGCACTTACCAAAAGCAGCTCACCGGCGTCGGCGCAAACGTCTCCGATCAGCGCGTGGAATCCTTCCGCGTCGGCCAGACGCTCGTCGTCGCCGAGATCGACGACACTGGCCATGGCATCCCCGAAGACAAGCTGGCCAAAATCTTCGAGCCCTTTTACACCACGAAGCCGACCGGGAAAGGAACTGGACTTGGCCTCTCCGTCGTGAAAACCATCGTGGACCTGCACGGAGCGACGATCGACCTGCGAAATCTCCCCAGCGGCGGCACGCGCGCCACCATCATGTTCCGAACTTAAACACCCATCACCACCTCCCCTATGGAAAGCGAAACCAAAAAACGTGTCTTTATCGTCGATGACGAATCAGGCTTCACCCATCTGCTAAAGCTGACGCTTGAAAAAACGGGGCGCTTCATCGTCCACGAGGAAAACGACGCGGCGAAAGCGTGGCTGGCCGCGCGGGAGTTCAAACCGGACATCATCTTCCTCGATGTCGTGATGCCAAAAATCGACGGCGGCGACGTGGCCAAGCAGATCACCAGCGATCCGCTGCTCGAACGCATCCCCATCATTTTCCTCACCGCGATCGTCTCCGAAAAAGAAGGCGGCAATCTCATCGGCGGCTTCCCGTTCATCTCGAAACCGGTGAGCTTGCAGGCGATCGTGGAGTGCATCGATCGGCATCTCGGTAAAGTGTGACGCGTCGCTTTTTATTGAGGGCCACGCATGATCATCGAACGCGGAACCGGGGCACCCTGGCTCCCTTTTTCACCAACGGATTGCTGAACATTGGGCGATGGACCGGCGAAAGCCGGAACTCCAAACGAACCACCTGAAGGCGCGACTCCTAACAACACTAAGTCGCTAAGCCGCAGGCGTGAACCCCATCACGATATCAAACCGCGCGGCCAGTTCACCGGCCTTCGCGTCTTTGAGCGGAGCGAAATCGACCGTGATGGATTCCCTCAGTTTCTCATCGCGCACACCGCGCCAGATCCCGTCCCTTTCATTAGTCGACTCACCCTTGATGTAACACTGCGTCGTCCACTTCTCGCGGCCCTTCACCTTCACCGCAAAATGCACATGCGGGCAGCGACCGGGATACGAGACTGGCTTGATCGTGCGGAAAAGATACTCGCCCGTGGCCCCGGTGCTGAAACGGCCAAAACCTTGAAAGTTTTTGTCGCGCTTGTCTGCATTGCCAGTGCCGGTGTGCAGATAGGCTCCGTTGTGATCGCACTGCCAGATTTCCACGATCGCATTGCGAATTGGCGCGCCGCTCGCATCGAGGATTCGCCCGCTTAGATAAGTCACTTCACCGACCGCTGGCGTCAGCGCATCATTCAGAATGAGAAGATCGTTATCCGTATCGAGCGGCAGATGATCCGGGTAAAATGGCCCCTCCGTTTGAGCCGGAGTCTGCGTCAGCGCCTCGGCATACGCACCCGGCACGGCGAGGAAAGCGAGGCTCAGTCCGCACCGCGAAAGGAAGCGGCGGCGATCAAGAGCGGGAAGGATGGTGGCGGAATCAAGGGAGGTTATCATGGGTCGTGAATTCGTGTGGACCCTACCGCGCCGCGCGCGAAATGGAAAGGCGCGTCATCAGCAGACTTATCCCCCCACCCGCTCGCAGGCATCCCGACATTCACAGGAACTCTCGATTCCCGTGCCGGCGCCTCTGCCTTCTCTTGGCGACCAAACTGCCCCGACGCAGCCATACCGACCGCGAAACCGATAAGCGCAGTGGACGAAGGTTCTGGAACCGACAAAAGAAGAAAAAGCCCCGCTGCCAAAGAATTGCGACGTGGCTCGGTTCTCTGCATACCACACCCTATGCCCTCCACTTCCTCCCGCGCGCTCCTTTCCCTCCTCACCACTCTCAGCCTCACCGCACACATCGCTCGCGCTGCGGAACCCGCTCCCGAAATCGTCGGCATGGACGGCGACGGCGAATTTACCATCGGCCCTGATTATACGACCGACAAAGACCTCACCGATCTCGGCAATCCGAAGGGCAAGTCCTTCGAGTTCACAATGAAACTCGCCGACAGCAAAATCTTTCGCGGCGACGACAAAACGCTCGAACCTGAAAAGAAAGCCGTCCGCACCGAGCGCAAGATCTCCGTTTACATCCCCGTCGCCTATCGCGATGGCACCCCCGCCCCCCTGCTCATCATTCACGATGGCCCCGGCCAGTTGCACCTGGTTCGCGCCGCGCTCGACAACCTTACCCTTTCCAAGGACGCCAAACGCCAACTCCCCGCCTTCATCGCCATCGCCGTGGAAAATGGCGGCAACGATGGCAAGAACAGTGAGCGCGGTTTGGAATACGATACCATGTCCGACCGGCTCGCCCGCTTCATCACCGAGGAAGTGATGCCCGCCGTGCTCGCCAATACAGACATCAAGGCCGCCTATCCTAAGTTAGCCTTCACGAAAAACCCGTGGGGCCACGCCGTCATCGGCTGTAGCTCCGGCGGCGCGGCGGCTTTAACCATGGGCTGGTCCCGCCCCGATCTCTTCCGCCGCATCGCAGCCTACTCCGGCACCTTCGTGGATCAACAGGACGACGACGCGCCAGAAGAAGCGAAGTATCCGCTCGGTGCGTGGGAATACCACTCCAGCTTGAAACTCATCGAGAACACTCCGCCGAAGCCTCTGCGCATCTTTACCCATGTCTCGGAAAACGACCTACGCAACAAGGACGACGAAAGCACGAATCACAACTGGGTCATGGCCGGCCAGCGCACCTCCGCCGCCCTCACCGCCAAAGGCTACCATCACCGTTTCGTCTTCAGCAAAGCCACCGGCCACTGCGACGGCAAAGTCTTCAACCAATCCCTCGCCGACACCCTCGTCTGGCTCTGGCGCGGCTATCGCGCGGAGTAACACTACTCGCGCGTGTGGCCTAGGTGGGAAGATCAGCACCCAGTTCAACAGGAACTAGCAGATCTTTCTCGCCTTCGCGCTCTCGCACTGAATAGCGCGGCGTCAGTCGCGGTGGTAGGGCAGGCCGCTCTTGATCGTGTAAGCGCGATAGAGCTGCTCCATCGCGACGACGAGCGCGAGTTCATGCTGGAACGTGAGTTTACTGAGTGACCACAGCCAGCCCGCTGCCTGGCGCACTTCATCGGTGTGGCCGTCTGCGCCGCCGATGATGATCGCGATGTCGCGTTTGCCGTGCATTTCGAGGTCGGAAATTTTCTTCGCAAGCGCGCGGCTGGTGACTTCCTCGCCGCGCTCGTCGAGCACGATACGGAGCATGCCTTTGCTGCGTTCCAGCAGCGCGAGGCTTTCGCCGGGTTGCGTGCTGGCTTTGAGGTAATTCATCTGCACCGGCGCGAACGGGCGCATTCTCCCGACGTAGTCGTCGATGCCGAGTTTTGCGTAATCCAGCCGCGGTTTCCCGATCGCGAAGACTTGCCAGCGCATAAACTACGCGGGCACGAAGTCGATCTGCCGCCGGTAGGCATCCACGCGCGAAACGAGGACCTGAAGCTTGTCGCCGAGCGCGAATTTCTTCTTCGTCTTTCGCCCGATGAAGCAGAGCCGCACGTTGTCATACTGGAAAAAATCGCCCGCGAGTGAGCTGACGTGGATGAGCCCGCTGACCATCACATCGGGCAGCTCCACGAAGAGTCCCATCGTGCGCACATCGACCACGATCGCGCGAAATTCGACCGGCTTTTTCGCCGCGAGCTGCCGCTGAAAAAACTCCATCTTTTTCAGCATCGTCGAATCCTTTTCCGCATCCGCGGAAGCGCGCTCCGTCACGGAAAGATGCGTGGCGATTTCGCCGAGTTCCTTGATGTCGCCAGTCTTCTGACGCGCGATAGTGCGATGCACGAGCAGGTCGGCGTAGCGCCGGATCGGGCTGGTGAAATGCGTGTAGTTCACCTTCGCGAGGCCGTAGTGGCCGATCGGTTTGGTGTCGTAAGTCGCGCGCATGAGGCTCTTCAAAAACTGGAGCTTGATCGCGTATTCCTCCGGCGTGCCTTTGATCGCCGCGAGCACCTTTTGCACTTCGCGCCGCTGCGTCATGTCGCCCGCTTTGAAGCCGTAGTTCCCCGCGAATTCACGGAAGTCCGCGAGCCGATCGGGGTCCGGGTCTTCGTGGATGCGATACACGCTCGGCGTGCCGCGTTGCTTAATCTCGCGGGCGACAACTTCGTTCGCGGCGAGCATGCATTCCTCGACGAGCTGATGGGAAATATCGTTCTCCACTTTCTCCACCCGCTCGGCGCGGCCTTCGTTGTCGAGCCACACTTTCACCTCGGGAAAATCGAGATCGAGCGAGCCTTCCGCGAAGCGGCGCTTGCGCAAAACGGACGCTAGTTCCCACGCCGTTTCCACGCGTTCACGAAGCTGCGGCGTTACGTCGAGCGGTACGGGTTTTGAATCGAGATGCACTTGTCCGCCGCGTTCGTAGTTCGGCGTCGGCGGCACGGGCTGCCTTTCCAAAATGGCGAACGCCTGCCGATAGGTGAGCCGCGCCGCGCTGCAAATCGCGCTCTTCGCAAAACGCGCGCCTTTGATTTTCCCGGTGCGATCGAACTCGATAAACGCCGCCGTCGTGAGCCGGTCCACGCGCGGTTTGAGCGAGCACACGCCATTGCTCAGCCGCTCGGGCAGCATCGGGATCACGCGGTCGGCGAGATACGTCGAGTTGCCGCGGGTGCGCGCCTCGCGATCCAGCGCGGTGCCGGGGCGCACGTAGAAGGAAACATCGGCGATTTGAACCACGAGCCGCCAGCCGGTCGCGGTGCGTTCGACGAGGATCGCGTCGTCGAAATCCTTCGCGTCGTCCGGGTCGATCGTGATGACGAAATCGCGCCGGCAATCTTCGCGGCCCGCGATGTCCTGCTCCGAAACGATCTCCGCGATCCGGTCTGCCTCGCGCAAAACGGTATCGGGAAATTCCAGCGGGAGCTGATGCTTCCGAATGACCGAAAGCATATCGACGCCCGGCGCGCTGGCCGGCCCGAGCACTTCGATGATCTCGCCCTCGGGCGGCGCGTGCTCGGATTCCCAAGGCTCCAGCTTCACCACCACTTTATCTCCCACTTTCGCCGACTTCGGCGGCTGCACGAGGATGTCGTGTTGCAATCGCGAATCGTCCGGCAGCACGCAGAAAAACTTTTTCGTCCGCTGCAACGTCCCGACCACCGTCGAATTCGCGCGCGTCAAAATGCGGATCACGCGCCCCTCCGCGCTATCCCCGCGCCTCGCTTCCCGCCGCTGCCCGCGCCCGCCGAGTTCCAGCCGTGCCACGACTTTGTCGCCATTCATTGCGACGCCGAGATTTCCCGCCGAGATGAACAAATCCTTCTGTCCCGCCTGCTCGTTGATGAGATGCGCATTGCCGCCCGCGTGGACTTGCAGAGTTCCCGTCACAAGGTCCGCCGTCTTTGGCAAAACATAACGGTCCTTCCGAATCCGCGCGATCATCCCGTCGGTCTCCAAATTCCCGAGCACATCCACGAGCCCGCGCCGCTCGGAGCTGTGAAGATTCAGCCGCTTTGAAATCTCGACCTTGTCCATCGGTCGATAGTCCGCGCGACGCAGCAGCGCGAGGATGCGGTCATTGAGAGAAAGTTCAGGCATTGCGCAAGCCTAGCCGCATTCCCGAAAATGCAGAAGCTCAATGAGAACGCGATTGTTGGGGCGACC
>JANLQB010000033.1:0-6677 GCA_031367565.1 Verrucomicrobiota bacterium | reverse complement strand
CGCCGGGCATGGGCGCGGTGAAGAAGAGCCAGGCGAAGGTGGCGTCGTTGGCCGGGAGGATGGTGGCGGGGAGTTTCTGGCCGTCGGGGCCTTTGGCGAAGAAGTTGTTCGCGTTCAGCGTCGCGGGATCGACCGGCTTCGAGAAGAAGACCTGGGGCCGGACGGTGACGCCGACTTCCGACGCGCCGGCGGTGGGCGTGGCGGCGCTGACGATGAAGGGTTGCTTGATGGTCCAGTGCAGGACGGCGGGATCGAAGGGAACGGTGCGGTCGTGGCGCAGGGTGAAGGTGCCGGTGCTGTCGGCGGTGGTGGCCGCGCCGACGTTGCCGAAGGTGAGGGTGTTCTGGACGATGACGGTCTTCGGCGAACTGCTGGTGACGGTGGCGCTGATGGCGGCGGCGGCGGCACCGGGATTGGTGAGCTTCGCGCGCATCACATACTCGAAGACGGTGCGGGTGATGCGGGTTTCGGTGACGGTCTCGGGGGCGGAGATGGTGAGCGGCGGAGCGGCGTTGGACGACGGGAGGAAGATTAAGAGGAAAAGAAAGAGGAAAAGCGGTGTTTTCATGGGGTGGTTCATCAGGTTAGAACTGTGGCTTGTGGCTCCGGCCACGAGCAGGCCGACTCGCCGCTGGAGCGGCAAGCCACGCGGCGAGCAGCAGCGCGAGAGCGCTTGGCTCGGGGACCGAATTTGTCGTCTGGCCCTGGACGAGCGGCTGGAAATTGGTGTCGTAGATCGTGAACGGCTGCGAGCCGGGTGTGCCGGTGCCTAGCCAGACAACCTTCACCTTGAACGGATCGGCGAGGGAGGGCGCATGGCGCAGGGCGAGCGCGTCGTAGAAGCCGTCCGAGTTCAGCGCGAGGTCGGGCTGAAGGGCGATGGGGTCCCAATCCGCATTGACGAATGGCGGGGGACTCTGGAGCTGCGAGAACAGCGTGCGATCGAAGACAATCGTGAACCCCTGACCCGCCGCGAATGTGAAATCGCCGGGCGTTTAGGAGTATTGCCAGACATCCTCGCCAGGCGTGGTGTCGGCAACATCGGTGGTGGTGAAGAGGATCGTCGCGCCGCGACCAGACGGAGAAAACGTGAACAGGAAAACGGCCAGAAGTCCGGCGAGTCCGGGCTCGAAGACCAATCCGGGGAAACCGCGATGATTGTTCAACATAGTTTTCACCTCCGCAACAGCGCGCTGAGTTCAGCCGGGCGGACGGGGATTTGTAATCCAATGCGGTTAAAACAGAGTGCCGTGAGGCTGGCCCTCGCCGGGGCGCTTCGTCTTTTATGGGAAAAGGGGCGACATCTGCGGCGCGGGTCGCGCAATCACCTCGAATCGTCTCCAAAAAAATGCCGGGTGAATAATCCAAATCGCCACGAATGTTCAGGTTTGATTCGGCTCGAAATCCTGATTATTCCTCACTCCCGCGATGAAACGTCTCTTTCGTTCGATCCTCTTTTTGGCTGCTTCCTGCCTGCTGTGCGCCATGGCAAACCTGCACGCGGACCTCGTGCAACTCACGAAAGAAGACGTGCAGACGATCATCGCGAACGCGGCCAGCGAGGCTGCGAAAATTGATCCGCGCGCGATCATCGCCGTGACGGATCGCGACGGGTTTGTGCTCGGCGTGTGGGACATGGGCAGTCGCATTCCGAATCCGGTTCCGCCGTTCAGTTTCAGCGATCGCAGCAAAATCGCGCTCTATGGAAAGCTCGCCGCCGCGATTACCCGCGCGGGCACGGCGGCGTTTCTGAGCAGCGATCAGGAAGCGTTCACGTCGCGCACGGCGGGCTTCATTATCCAGCAGCATTTTCCACCGGGCGTCAGAAACACGGGCAACGGCCCGCTCGTCGGCGTCGGTCTTTCGAGCCTGTTTTTTTCGGATGTGAACTACATGAAGTACATCCGGGATGGCTTCGATCCGACGGCGCTCTTCGATCCCAAAAAATCGCCCGGCGTCCGCACGGAGAGCGTGCTGCTCGGCTCGCTCAATGATTCGCCCGGCGGCGTGCCGCTTTACAAACTCGGCCACCTCGTCGGCGGCATCGGCGTCACCGGCGACGGCAGCCCGACCGATCTCTGCCCAGCGGCGGCGATCTTTTTGAAACAGACGCAGACGGAATCGACGACTGGTTTCAAAGAAGGTCGCGATATCGATGAACTCGTGGCGCTCGCGGGCCAGACCGGCTTTCGCCCGGCGCGTTCCATCCTCGCGAATAACGTGCTCATCAATGGCATCCGAATTCCCTACGTCGGTGGGCGGAATAACGACATCGAGGACGTTCACGATCCGAAACCGCTCGGCACTTTCGGCCGACCGGTGCGGGGTCTTTTACTCGATCCCGTCACGCCCGGCACCGTCCGCATCGACCTCGATCCGAAAGCTTCACCGCAGCCGTATCCGTGGAAGCGCGAGACGTATGGCGATTTCGAGGGCGAGGTGCGCTTCACCCTGCGCGACGATCCGCTGTTGAATGATCCCGTGCGCGGGAAGGTCGGCGGCGTCGCGCGGCGGCTCAGCCGGAATGATGTCGAGGAGGCGATCAAGATGGCGGCGAATCGCGCGTTGACGACGCGTGCGGGGATTCGTCTGCCGATCGGGACGTCGGTGAAAGTGTTCATCACCGTGGTTGGGAATCCTGACAAAGCGGGCGAGCCACCACCGATCCTTGGGGTCTTCCGCACGGGCGAAGCCACGATTTTTAGTTGGGATGTCGCCGTGCAAAAGGCGCGGACGGCGATCTTTTTCTCAAACAGCCAGATGGCCATGTCGAGTCGATCGGTTGGCTTCCTTGCACAGAAATTTTACCCGCCCGGCATCGACGGACGCGAACACGGGCCGCTCTTCGGATTTCAGGAAGCGGTGAGTCTGCGGACGAAGCCGTTCGCGCAGAGGAAAAGCCCGGTCGATCTTTTTCCCGGCAATCCGAATCTTCCAAACGGCATCACGATTTTCCCCGGCGGCTTTCCGCTTTACCGGAATGGAAAAGTCATCGGCGCCATTGGTATCTCTGGCGACGGCGTGGACCAGGATGACATCATCGGGATCAGCGGGACGCGGTATTTCCGCCCGGCTCCGGAGATCCGCGCGGACCAATTTACCTATCGCGGCGCGCGTCTGCCTTACGTGAAATTCCCGCGCGATCCCGAGCGGTAGGTCCGCTCAGTATTCGCAGTCGATCGTGATCTTTTCGCAGCACTTGCAGGTCACAATGATCTGGCGGACCTGGCCAGCCTCGTGGACGAGCTCGATCTCGGGTGCTTCGAGGCGTTCGGCTTCGGGCTCCAAGTCGAGTTGTTTGCGTGTGGCGGCGAGGCTGGTGGCGCGAGCGGCGAAGAGGGGCTGAAATCCAGAGTTGCGTGGCTCCGCTTCCGAGGCGGTCGCCGACGGTATTCCGGGTCGATTGGCGAGAAAGTCCTGAAGCATCTGTTTAACGACGAATTCCGAGGCTCACCGTGATCCGCTCATTGGAAGCGGATTCCTTGGGCAGATTTGGCATGGGCTTCGTGTCGGCATAGCCGGTGACGCGTTCGATTTCTTTGGGATTCACGGCATACTTCACAAGCAATCGCCGGGCCGCGTTCGCACGGTCAGCGGTGAGTTCCCACAGGCCGTAGCTAGCGTCCGCAGCGACCGGGACGGTGCCCGAGGCGGTATGGCCATCGATGAAGATTTTGAGGGAGTTTTTGTCGATGATCCACGCGAGATTTTGCAGCACGACACCGCCCCATTCGGTCACTTCCGCCGTGCCCTTTTTGAAAATGGCGCGCTTCGTCCGGTCGTAGAGCGTGATCTTCAAACCGTCCGAAGTGACTTCCATGTCGATCGGTTTTTCGTCATCGGTTTCGTTGATGTTGATCATCCGGTTGAGCTCGCTGGCCAGCGCATTCATGAAGGCGAGATTCGCTGCGGTGGTCGTGTCGATTTCGTGGTCCTTGCCCTTCGTTCCACCCTCGTTCTTGTCCATGATTCCGATTGCGTTTTCCTTCACCGCATTGAACGGCTGTTTGAAATACTTCGACGTGGCGATGAGGATTTTTTTGTCCTGCGAGCAGATCCACAGCACCATGAAAAGGGCCATCATCGCCGTCACAAAGTCCGCATAAGCGACCTTCCAGGCTCCTCCGTGATGCGCCTCGGTTTTTTTCTTGGCCATGATTATTTCCCGAGTGCCTTCACCATTTTCTCCACCTCATCCGCGCCCGGCTGCACGCAGTGATCGAGTGCGCGGCGGGCAATTTCCACCGCCATGAGCGGGGCCATGCCGGTGGCAAAGCTGCTCACGCCCTTCAGGATGCCGTTGTAGTATTGAAGCTCGATGGTGTTGTTGTGTTTGATGCGGGCAGCAAGCGGATTTACGAATCCATAAGCACCGAGGATGCCGAGAAACGTTCCCGTCAGTGCTGCGGCCACCTTTTCGCCGACGGCCTCCGGGCCGTCCGCGATGGCACCCATAGTATTGATGATGCCGAGCACCGCCGCAATGATCCCGATGCCGGGAAGTGAATCGCCAACGAGCTGGAGCACGTGGATCGGGCCATTCGCGATCTCATCCTTGGCGTCCACTTCGTTTTCCAAAAGCGCTTGGATTTGCTCGGGCTTGATGCGTCCGTCGACGAGCGGCTTCAGTCCGCTGCACAGAAATTCCGAGCGATGGTGGTCGCTGAGGAACGACGGATACTTGCTAAAGAGCGCACTTTTCGCCGGCTCCATGAGGTGATCTTCCAGCGCGATCAAACCATTGCGCCGGGCCATCACGAAAATCTCGTAGAGCATCTTCAAGAGGTCCGTGTAGTCGCTTTTTTTGGAAGAGCTGCCTTTGAGCGCGGCCATGATTTGTTTCATCAGCAGCGAGAGGGTCGCGGCGGGCGTGGAGACGATGACGACGCCGAGTGCGATGCCGCCGATGCTCACAAATTCCGAGACATGCAGGAGGACGACGGGGCTGCCGCCTGCCATCATGAACCCTCCGAGGGTTGCGCCGATGACGATGATGTATCCGATGATGAGGAGCATATAGTTTGTAACCGAGTTGCAGAGGGATTCGGTGGAATCCGGCGTGGCTTTAGGAAAATCTGCGTGCGTTGGTTCGTTTCATCGGCGCTGCCATGCAGAGCACGTCACGCTCCTCGACAAGCAGGCATTCTCGATTAAGGTCCGCGTCCGCCGTATCCATGTTCTCCATTCTTGCCGATAAACTTCAGGACGTTTTCAAAGACCTTCGCGGTCTTGGAAAAATCTCGGAGACGAATATCACCGACGCGCTGCGGGAAGTGCGGATGGCGCTGCTGGAGGCGGATGTGGAGTTTTCCGTGGCGAAGGGGTTTATCGCGCGGGTAAAGGAGAAGGCGACGGGCGAGGCGGTGCTGCGCTCGGTTTCGCCAGGGCAGCAAATTGTCAAAATTTTCCACGACGAACTGACCACGCTCCTCGGCGGAAATGCCTCACCGCTGAATCTGGAAAAGCCCGCGCGCATCCTGATCGTCGGCCTCAACGGCGCGGGCAAAACGACCACTTCCGCGAAACTCGCGAAGTGGCTGAAAAAGGAAGGCCGTGCGCCGCTGCTCGTCGCGTGCGACTTGCACCGTCCGGCGGCGATCGAACAGCTCGCGACGCTCGGACGGCAGATCGATGTTCCCGTTTTCACTCCGCAGCCCGGTGAGACGGATGTGGTGAAAGTGGCGAAGCAAGCGCTGGAATGGGCGCATGACCAGCAGGGAAATGTCACAATTTTCGACACAGCCGGACGGCAGGAAATCGACGAGGTGCTGATTGCCGAAATCCGCCGCCTGAAAGAATTTCTCCAGCCGCAAGAAGTGCTGCTCGTGGCGGATTCCGCGACCGGCCAGCAGGCGGTCAGCGTTGCCACCCATTTCCACGAAGCCCTCGGGCTGACCGGGCTCGTGCTCACGAAACTGGACGGCGACGCGCGCGGCGGCGCTGCGCTCTCGATGCGGGAGGTCACGCAGCAGCCGATCAAATTCGCGGGCATGGGCGAGAAGCTCGATCAATTCGAGCCGTTTCACCCCGATCGTCTCGCCGGCCGCATCCTCGGCATGGGCGACATCGTTTCCCTCGTGGAAAAGGCCGCAGCAGCCATCGACGAAGACGAGGCGCGGGCGATGGAGGAGAAATTGCGGACGGCTTCCTTCGATTTGAACGACTTTTTGGCCCAGTTCAAAATGCTGAAGAAACTGGGTCCGTTGGAAAATCTCCTTGCGCTTGTGCCGGGGATGTCCAACATCAAAGGCTTTTCGGTTGACGAGAAACAGATGAAGCGGGTCGAAGCGATAGTGCTTTCGATGACGCTGCCAGAGCGGAAAAACCCGGACATTTTGAATGCCCGCCGCCGACAGCGCATCGCCCGTGGAAGCGGAGTTTCGGTGACTGAAGTAAACGATCTTCTCAAGCGCTTTTCCGAGATGCGCAAGATGATGAAAAACATGGGCAAAATGAAGAAAATGATGGCGCGTGCCCAAGGCGCCAATTTCGGAATTAGATAACCAACCGCACACAGAATTATGTCCGTTTCCATCCGTCTCCGCCGCGAAGGCGCACTCAATCACCCTTACTACAAAGTCGTCGTCGCTGATCAACGCAGCCCGCGCGACGGCAAATTCATCGAGATCATCGGCAACTACGATCCGAAGAAAGCCGGCAGTAACGCGAACATCGAC
>JANLQB010000551.1:0-7423 GCA_031367565.1 Verrucomicrobiota bacterium | reverse complement strand
TCATGCGAAAGACCGGTGGTTCGTCTGCACTGGCTGTCGCGGGTTCGGCCGGTTCGCTCATTGGACCACGAATTCGGAGAAGTAAATCTGCGAAACCAAGTCGGACTTTAGCGCCTGGTTAAAGTTGGCCATCAAGTCGTTACGGACCACGTTTTTCGAGCCCGGTTGTTCCAAGTCCGCCATCGTCCGCGTGCTCAGGACACTGAGTGCGACATCTAGGAGCTGCTTTTTGTTTTCGTCGATGAGTTTCTTGAGGTCGGGATTGTCGCTCAGTGTGGTGAAGCTAGTCTTTAAATAGCGCGTGCCCATCGCGCCTGAGAGGTTCACCACGACGTTTTCAAAGTCATACGAGAACGCGCCGCCGGCACCGCCGCCTTCAGCACCTTCGCCTTTGCCATGCTCTTCCTTTCCCTTACCCTTCGCAGGCTCAGCACGCCCCTTTTTTGCATCACCTTTCCCCTCGGGTTTCGCCGCGTGGACGATCGCCTTCTGTTCCAGCACCGCACCGCGAATCTTTGGCAGTAAAAGATACTGCGTCGTGGCAAACGAGATCGCAGGCATGAGGACGCAGACCGCGATGATCGGAACCCATGGACTGGGTGCCTTTGCAGGAGCGGCAGCGGCTCCTTCGGCCGGTTTTTCTGGCTCCGTTGCTTTGTCGGACATGGGTTTGACGTGTTACGCGAAGCGACTGTTTAGCGTTTCAGATTGATGACTTCTTCCAGCATCGTGTCAGCGACGGTAATGACACGTGACCCAGCCTGAAAGCTGCGCTGCGTCACGATCATGTCCGCAAACTCCTGGCCGAGATCGACGTTGGAAAGCTCCAGCGTGCCGACTTCGATGCGCCCGAGTCCGTTCGTCCCTGCGACGTTGTTCGTCGCAGTCAAAGCCGTTCCACCCATCGGCCCCGCGGAACCGATTCCGCTGAACAGATTCTTACCTTCGCGAGTGAGTGCATTCGGGTCGTTGAAGTTTTGCATCAGCACGCGTCCGCGAACCAACGTGTCGCCATTCGACAAGCCGATTACCACGTCGCCTGCCGGACCAATCGTGAATGTTTGCATCGTTGGGCGCCTGGCATCGACCTCCGCGTCGGTGAACGCGCCGCCGGTGCTGTTGGTGATTCCGCTTCCAACCGTCTTGTTAAATGTGATTCGAATGTCTCCCACCGTGGCTGGCGTTGTTTCAGTCTTGGTGAATGTGAGGACGCCAGCCGCCGCGGTTGCATTGAAAGTGGCATCTCCGTCGAAAAGACCTTGCACGCGTAAACCAGCGCTAGTGACTAAATAGCCTTGATCGTCCATTCGAAAATCGCCTGATCGAGTGACATAGTCCACATTGTTGAGTGAATCGCGCACGCGGAAAAACCCTGGGCCGGAAATGCCCAGGTCGCTAGGCGACCCCGTCGTGGTCAGCGTTCCTTGGGAAAAGCTGGAAGTAACGCTACCCAGACGGACGCCATTACCGAGTTGGATGGAGTCGCGATTCGAGCCCAGCCCAGAACTTGGTGATGGGGCCGCTTGTTGCAACAAGTTGCTGAAGCTGTCCTGATACTCCGAACGAGAGCTTTTAAAGCCCGGGGTGTTCACGTTCGATATGTTGTTCGACGTGACTTGAATGGCGCTGGAAAACGTGACGAGCGCGCTGACGCCGCTGTTAAGTGTGCCTACGAGTGACATGTATGTGGGTTGCTAGTTACGGATGTTTGCCGGCGAGATTCTCGGGCCGGATTCCGAGCATGGGCTGAAAGTTAAGATTGCGCGGGAGTGGTTGCGACAGGCTTGGATGTGACACGGATGACGTTGGCCGGATCGTAAGCCTTACCTCCGACCATCAGCAACGGCTTGTTGTTCGCGATCGTAATCTCCGTGACTTCACCCGTGTGCGTGCCTGCCGCATCCTTGATGTCCACCGTTTTTCCGAGGTAGCTCGTAGCGGTAAAGTTTTTAAAGCTCGCCGACAAGTCTTTGGAATTCTCCAAGGCGGAAAAGCTAGCCATCTGGGAAATGAACTGTGTGTCTTCCATCGGCTTCATCGGGTTCTGGGATTGAAGCTGGACCGTCAGGAGTTTTAGAAAATCATTCTGGTCGAGCGCCTGTTTACCCACCGGGCGATTAGCGACGGCGGGATCGAGAAAATTGATGCTTCCCGCGGAGGTGATGCTGCTAATGTCCATAAGGCTTAGGCGTAGAGGCGCACACCGGTCTGCGGTGTGCTGGTTATCGAGATGGGTTGCGAGGCACCGGGCGTTGGGGCGCGACGGGGCAGATACTGCTGCGCAAAGCTGCCCGACGGTTCTTGAAACGTCCGCTGACGTCCGTCGCGCTGCTGGTTCAGGTCCGTCATGTTTGAGGAAGTCTGCGGTGACTCGAAGACTGGCTTTGTGACTTGAAGTTCGCGATCGCCGCTGCGCTGGGAAAATTGCGACCAGTTTTGCTCCAGCGCGAGGCGAAGCGACTCGGACTCGGTGCGGATGATCGGTGTGACCTGCCCATTCGCCACGCGGAGCTGGATGGTGAGTTCCTGCCCGCCCTCGAGCTTCAGTGCGATATTCACGTGCTCCTGTCCGCTCGCGCGAAGCCGCTCCGCAGCCGCGAGCGTGTGGTTTACCACTTGGGCCACGTCGGCAGGCTGGATGTGCGCAGTGGAGGCGGTGATCGCGTTTGAAGGCGTCGATCCACTAGAAAATGTCGTCTGTAGAAATTCCGGGGTTGGAACGAGGGGGTTGTCCGGGTTTTCGGAATGTTCGTTCGCGGAGCGTTCGCGGCCATTTTCCGTGGCAAGGACTGGTGCGTGGCGAAGCGATGGCGATTCTACAAGTGATGCCACCACGGAAGCTGCTCCATTCTGGGAGACTTCGGCAGGAGTTGCCGGTGTGGAGCTTTGCGATCGTAGTATCGTGGGAGCGGACATTGCACGGCCCGGTGTAGCAGCAGCCATGCCACTAAAAGTTTCAGTCCTTGAAATGGCGGCGATTTTCCCAGAAATCTGCACGGCCGCTGCGGTGGTACTCGCTGCTGGCGTTTCCGGTATGGAAGTTTTGTTTTCCGCAGTGATCGGTTGCGTAACTTTCCCGGTGAAAGTTGCCGGGACGGTTTCGGGTGTTGTGGCAGGAATTGCCGACTCCATGATTTCGGCAGCGGCGACGGTGGGAATCGCCGGGCTTCGAAAAGTCGCTTCATCCGGGATCGCCGGTGCGTTTTGCACTGGCGGGATAATGCCGCGAACGGTGCCTACGTTGAGAACGGGCGCGGCCGGCCCGGGAAGCGCGGCTGCCGCGACATCGGTGGACTGGGAGTAATTCGGCGATAGAGCCTCCGGCGAAACGGTGGTTACATCTTTCGATCCGCTTTCGGCGGAGGAATCGGAAATCACACCCTCCTGAGGCTGCGTCTGGATGGGGGCTGGAAGCGGGACAATCGCGGGCAACCCCACCATCGCGATGAGCCCGGCACTGATGAGGGCGTCCGACGCGTCTTTTCTGTTGTCCGGCTTGGTCGGTTCCATTTCAGACTCGATGACAGGAGCCGCATCGCTTACTTTTAAAGGTTCTTCGCTTCGCTGCTGTAACAGCGAAGCGAAGCTGCCGTGGCCGTCCGGCATTTGGTTGCTGGCTGGTTCAGGGCCGCTCGGAGGGTTCGAAGCGGTCGCGATTGGGAGAAAGGACTGGCCTATTTGATTCATGCAGGAGTTTCCTTTTTGAGTGGCTTGAGCAGGCGCAGTTTGTCGGTGATTCGGGCCGCATGTTTCGCCATCGATTCGCCCGTAGCCGTGTCCACGCCCTTCGACATCTCGCCAAGGATCGGGCCCACGCGATCGGCTTTCATGAAGGAGAGGATTTTCACCGACATGTTCTCCTCCAGCTCTCGGAAGATCGCGACGACGGCAGTTGGGTTCATCGCGCTGTAAGTCTGCGCGAGCGTTTTCAAATTCTTCAGCTCCTGCTCTTGAATCTCGACGACCTTTTCGTCGATCTCTGCGCGCATGGCGTTGATTTCGGTGCGGACTTTTTGCAGTTCCTCGCGATCCGCCGCGTTTTGACTTTGCACCGCGAGCACGCCTTTCTGCTCTTCTTCGAGCTTGGCGCGTTCCGTTTCCAATTCCTTCACGAGTTCGTCCACCGCTTCCGTTTTGAAGCCCCACATCCGCGCTGCCATCGAAGTTTTCTCGGGGATTTCTTCGTAAGTATCCTGGAGCGTGACGATCGCAGGCAGCATGATCATGATGGTGGTGCCGAGGTTGAGGAGCATCGCGATGAAGGCAATTCCCCACGGTGAAGTGAGCAGTTTCATGATTGTGCCTCCTGCAATGTGAGCACGTGGCGTGCAGAGATGATGTCAGCGATGGTCGCCTCTTCCTGGCGGTCTTGCGCGAGCCGATGCGTGGCTTGTTGGCGCTCTTTCAAATGGGTCAAAGCCTCGCGTTTACGCCGGACGACGAGCAGTTCGGCGCGACGCGTGGCGACTTCTCGATCGGCCGCAGCGCAGCGGGTGACGAGGCGCTCACAATTGGTTTTCTGCTGTTGCAGCGCGCTGAGGAACAGAAGTTGTTCGGTGCGATTCGTCTTCTCCGCGCGCTTTTGCGCGAGCGTTTCGTGACAGGCTTCCAGCTCGGTATTGCCATTTTCCAATGCGGCAATCGCGGCGGATTGATTGCGCAAAGCCGCCGCGCAAAGTTCGCGCACGCACTCTTCTTCGCGCGTGCGGATTGTGAGGACGGTTTCGAGGCGAAAGCGGAAGGACTTCATTTCACGACCTCCATCAACTGCTCATACGCTTCCGCGCGTGTGGCCTGTTCGTTCACGCCCTGGCGCAGAAAACGCATGATCGGATCGTGTTTCTCGATCGCGAGATCGAGGCGGGCGCTCGCGCCTTTCGAGTAGGCACCGATGTTCACGAGGTCTTCGTTTTCCCGGTAGAGCGCGAGCAGATCGCGCGCAGTGGAAACGGCGGCGAGTTCTTCGTTCGTGCTGATGTCCAAGCTGAGCCGGCTCACGCTTTCAAGCACGTCGATCGCTGGAAAATGATTCGCCGTCGCAAGCTTGCGCGTGAGCACGATGTGGCCGTCGAGGATGCCTCGCACGGCGTCGGCGATCGGCTCGTTCATGTCGTCGCCTTCGACGAGGACGGTGTAGAAAGCGGTGATCGAGCCGTTCTCGGAAGTGCCCGTGCGTTCGAGCAAACGCGGGAGCATCGAGAAAACGGATGGCGTGTAACCGCGGCTGCTCGGAGCCTCGCCGACGGCGAGCCCGATCTCGCGCTGCGCCATCGCGAAGCGAGTGACGGAATCCATCATGAAGAGCACCCGCTTTCCTGCGTCGCGAAAGTTTTCCGCAATAGCCGTCGCGAGTGAGGCCGCGCGGAGTCGCACGAGCGCGGGCTGATCGGATGTGGCGCACACGATCACCGAGCGCGAGAGCCCTTCCTCGCCGAGATCTTTCTCGATGAATTCGCGCAGTTCACGGCCGCGTTCACCGACGAGCGCGATCACGTTCACATCGCTCTCCGCGCGCCGCGCCATCATGCCGAGCAGCGTGGATTTGCCGACGCCGCTGCCGGCGAAAACGCCAAGACGCTGGCCGCAGCCGACCGGCGTGAAAGTGTCGATCGCCCGCACGCCGGTCGCGAGTGGCTCGCGGATGCGCTGGCGGGTGAGGGGATCGGGCGGCGCGCTGTGCAGGTGCGGCGTGCGTTCGCAATTGAGCGGCCCTTTTCCATCCATCGGCTGCCCGAGTCCGCTGAGGACACGTCCGAGTAGTGCCGAGCCGACGGGAACGTGCGAGGCGTACGAAGATGCGACGACTTCGCTACCTGAGCGAAGGCGGTGCGTTTCCCCGAGCGCCATGAGCAGCAGGCGATGCTCGCGAAAGCCGACGACTTCCGCGAAGACCGGCTCCGAGTCGCCCGGCGAGTGAATGCTGCACACGTCGCCCATTGCGAGGTTGGGCCCTTCGGATTCGATGATGAGTCCGGTGATGCGGAGCACGCGGCCCACGCGGCGCACGGGCCGCTCTGCATTCAGCAGCGTGCGAAAGTGGGCGAGCATTTCCGCGCCGGCGCGCGAGGGAGTCGCGGCGATCATGTGAGGAATCCCTCCAATGCGCGGAGCTTCGTGCTGAGCCGCCCGTCGATGAATCCGAAGCGGCTCAAAATTTTGCAGTCGCCGGTGCGCAGTTCGGGGTTCGCGTGGAAGGTGATCGCGGGATGCTTTTCGCGGAACCCGTCTTCGTAGCCCGCGATCAATTCGAGATCGCGCGGAGAGAGTTGCAGCTCCACTTCTTCGCGACCACTCGCGACTTCGGAGAGAAGGTCGTTTGCAATGCGGAGGATCGCGTCGCGATCGAACTCTGCATCGGCGAGCACGCGCGCGACGGCCTCCAGCATCAGCGCGGGCACGACTTCGTGCATTTGCTGCGTAAGCAATTCCTGCTGCTGCGCGACGGCGGCGAAGGTTTCGGATTGCAGCGCGACCATTTCGGATCGCTGCTCGATCATCTGCTTTTCGATAAGGCGCGTCGCCTCCTCCGTGCCGCGCCGGTATCCTTCCCGGCGCGCGGCTTCCACATCGTCTTCGGTAAATGCGGCTGTAGATCGCACGCCCGCGAAAGCGATGATTTTTGGCGAAGCATGCAGTCGGATCGACTCAAGCACTGGCCGGTTCCTCCTCTGTATCAAGCGTGATTTCTTCGGCATCTTCCAGCCGACGGATAACTGCGATGATGCGATTCTGCGCTGCGTCCACGTCCTTCGCGCGTGGCGTCGGCAGCATGTCGATTTCCTCCCGCAGCGACTCCGCCGCGCGTTTCGACATACAGCTCAGCACCGCTTCCGAAACGGCGAGCTTCACCGACTTGAGCGCCGGGACGAGATCCGCCGTATCCACCTCGCGCATGACGCGCTGACGATCCGCTTGGGAAAGTCGGACGATGTCCTCGAAGCTGAAAACGATTTTGCGAATGGCCGCCCCGAGCGTGGCGTTTCGCTCCTCGAGTTTCGAGAGCAGCGTCTTGCGCGATTCCTTGTCCATCGCGTTGAGGATGCCCGCGCACGCCGCCACGCCGCCGCTTTGATGCACGCCCTGCTCCATCGCGCGCCGGTCGAAGCGCCGGTAAAGATTTTTCGAGACCTTCTGAATGCTGTCCGGCGAAGTCGCCTCCATACCGCCGAGCCGCTCGACGACTTCCTCGCGCGCCTCGGGCGGGAGCATTTTCAAAAGCTCTGCCGCCTTCGGAATGTCCATGCACGAAAGGATGAACGCGACCGTCTGCGGCTGCTCGGCCTTCACGAGATTGAGCACCTGCCGTCCTTCCATCTGCCGGATTTCCTCGCCCACGCCGCTGCGCGGGCCGGGCGATGAGCGGTTCAAAATCGCGCTCGCTGCAAAGCCTCCCTTCGCGCGATCCAGCGCGGCCTGCGCGAAG
>JANLQB010000547.1:0-5012 GCA_031367565.1 Verrucomicrobiota bacterium | reverse complement strand
AAGACCCGGACATTTTGAAGAATGTTGCGGATAATATCGCGGGCAAAACAATCTGCGCATTTGGTGAAGCGTGCTCGTGGCCGACGCAGAGTTTTGTGGCGAAGTTTCGCGACGAGTTTACAGGGAAAGCCACCAAGCCAGTGCCTCCTCCGATGCCGCCGGAATATAACTCCGACGAGTTAATCGAAAACGAAACCATCGAAACCATTCGCGACGCGCGGACCGATTCGCCGCTCGCGCCGGCTGCGACCAAGTAAATGAGCACCGAAGCGCCACCCGTAGTTCAAATGGTGAACGTCCAGATTGACGGCGTCTGGCTGCAATTTCCGAAAGGCACTCGTGTCATTGAGGCTTGCTCGCAGGCGCAGAAGTTCATCCCACGTTATTGCTACCATCCGAAGCTGTCTTCGCCGGGCAATTGCCGCATGTGCATGGTCGAGCTCGGCCTGCCGAAGATGACGCCGGATCGCCAGCCGGTCCTTGATGCGGATGGCAAGCCGGAGATCAACTGGATTCCGCGTCCGCAGATCAGTTGCGCGCAGGATGTCAGCGAAGGCATGGGCGTGCGCACGGACTCGGCGATGGTGCAGGATTGCCGCAAGGGCGTGATGGAATTTCTATTGATCAATCATCCGCTCGATTGCCCGATTTGCGATCAGGCGGGCGAGTGCCGGTTGCAGGAGTTTTCCGTGGAATATGGGAACGGCGAATCGCGCTTCCTCGAAAACAAAGTCAAGAAGCCGAAGAACACGGAACTCGGGCCACGCGTGACACTCGATGCCGAGCGCTGCGTGCTTTGCTCGCGCTGCATCCGCTTTATGAATGAGGTCGCGCACGATGATGTGCTCGGCTTCACGGAGCGCGGCAGTTTTACCACGATCGGGTGCCATCCGGACAAAACGCTCGACTCGAACTACAGCCTCAACACCGTGGACATCTGCCCGGTCGGTGCGCTGACTTCGACGGATTTTCGTTTCAAGATGCGCGTCTGGTTTTTGAAGGAAACCAAAACGATCGACGTGAATTGCGGCACCGGCTGCAACATCACCGTCGGCTCGCGCGACAACACGATTTACCGCATCACGCCGCGCGAAAATAACGACGTGAACTCGGTCTGGCTCCCGGATTCGCACCGGTTGAATTTCAAGTATGTCTCGCGTCCGGACCGGCTCAAAGTTCCGACGGTAAAAGGCGAGACGGTCGAGTGGCGCACGGCGGTCGCCATCGCCGGACAACTTCTCAAAGCGCAGACAGGCGAGGGGATCGCGCTGATCGCGAGCGGGCGCATGACGAACGAGGAACTTTACCTCGCGAAGCGGCTCGCGACCGTGCTCGGCGTGAAACATTTCGACATCGTCCCGCGCAAAGGCGAGGCGGACGGCCTCCTGATTTCTGCGGATCGCAATCCGAACACGAGCGGGGCCGGCCTGTTTGGTTTCACGGGCACGAAGCTCCAGCAGATCGGCGCTGCGGTGAAGTCGGGCGAAATCAAATGCGTCATCGCGCTTGGTGAAGACCTCGTGAAAGCGGGCGTCATCGAAGCGGACTCGAAACGCGTCACGATCATCGCCGTGGACATCCTGCCAAACGCCACGACGGCACTCGCGGCAGTCGTGTTGCCCGCGTGTGCGTGGGTGGAAAAGCGCGGATCGATGATCAATGCGAAGGGTCGTCTCCAGCGGCTCAATCAAGCCGTCGCCGCACCGGGTCAGGCGCGCGATGATTGGGAAATCCTGCGCGATTTGATCCAGTCGGTGAGCGGTACGAACGGCATCTACATGATTGAGGATGCCTTCAAAGCGATGGCTGCGGAGGTGAAGGAATTCGAGGGCCTGAGCCTTAGTAAAATCGGCGATCTCGGCCTGCCGCTGCTCGCGCCGAAACAAGAGGAGCACCCCGTCGCATGATCGATTTGTTCTCTGCTATTCCTTGGGAGCTAATGGCGTGGTCAGTCGGCAAGACGCTCTTCCTCATCTTCGTGATCGTGCTCCCGATGGTGAGCTACACGGTTTACGCCGAGCGCCGCGTCAGCGCGCTCATCCAGGATCGTATCGGCCCGAACCGCACGGGCTTCCCGCTCTCGCTGATCCCCGGTTTTAAGAAAGACTTCTCGCCCTTCCTCGGCGGACTTGGCCAGCCTATCGCGGACGCCGTGAAGTTCCTCCTGAAAGAGGACTTCGTGCCCGGCCACGTAAACAAGCTCTACTTCTGGCTCGCCCCCGCGCTCGCGATGATGCCCGCCATCGTCACCCTTGCCGCGATCCCCTTTGGCAGCGAAATCTTCGGCACCAAGCTAGTCGTCGCGGACATCAATGTCGGGCTGCTCTTCATGTTCGCGATTTCGAGCGTCGGTGTTTACGGCATCGTGCTCGCGGGCTGGTCGTCAAACTCGAAGTATCCCTTCCTCGGCGGCATCCGCAGCACCTCGCAGATGATCAGCTACGAACTCTGCATGGGCCTGAGCGCGATCCCGGTGCTGCTCATTTGTTCATCCACGAGCCTTACGAAAATCGTCGATTACCAAATCGCGAACGGCTGGCTGCTCCTGCCGATCACCGACGCCCATCTCGGCTTCCGCGAAGCCCTGCTCTTCGTGCCAGTCCTCATCGCGTTCATCACCTTCTCGATCTCGATGTTCGCGGAAACCAACCGTCTCCCGTTCGACCTCCCCGAGTCCGAAACCGAACTCGTCGCCGGCTACCACACGGAATATTCCTCGATGAAATTCGCCCTGTTTTTCCTCGGCGAATACACCGCGATGATCGCCGGCAGCGCGCTCATCGTTGTGCTCTTCCTCGGCGGATGGCACGTCCCATTTCTCCCGACTGGCGCGCAGGGTGGATTTTGGGGCGCAGTTTGGGGCCTTTCCAGCATCGGCACCTTCTTCGCCAAAGTCGCTGTGCTCCTCCTCATCTTCATCTGGGTGCGCTGGACGCTGCCTCGTTTCCGCTTCGATCAGCTCATGAAGATCGGCTGGCTCTACCTCTTCGAAATCGCGCTCGTGAACATGTTCCTCACCGCCGGCATTCTGGCGTTCGTGAAATAAAGGTCGCTGCAAATGGCTTACGTCGTCCCACGCCCGAAACTCACCTGGAAGGAAAAGATCTACCTCCCGTCGATCATCGCCGGCCTCGCGATCACTTTCAAACATCTGCGCCGAATGCTCGCCGGGCAGACGAAAGTCTCGATGCAATATCCCGAAGAAAAATGGGACGCGAATCTGCCCGAACACTATCGCGGCGCGCCGACTTTGGTGAAGGACGATCACGACCGCGAACGCTGCGTCGCGTGCCAGCTTTGCGAATTCATCTGTCCACCGCGCGCCATCACGATCACGCCCGAGGAAATCCCCGACGACTCTAAGTTCGCCAAAGTCGAGAAGCGCCCGAAGGAATTCAACATCGACATGATCCGCTGCATCTACTGCGGCCTCTGCGAAGAAGTCTGCCCCGAGCAGGCGATTTATTTGCGAAAAGATTACGCGATCACCGGCATCACCCGCGCCGAGATGGTCCACGACAAAAAGAAGTTGTATGAACTCGGCGGCACGATGGACGGTCTTGTTCACAAATGGAATCCGCTGAAGTAAGGAGCTGATGTCCCCGATCCTCTTCTATCTCTTCGCGATCATGACGCTCGTCTTCGGCCTCGCCGTCGTCGCGAACCGCAATCCGATCGCCAGCGCGCTGAGCCTCGTCGTTTCCTTTCTCGGACTCGCCGCGTTGTTCGTCGGGCTCGACGCCTTCTTCATCGGCGTCATCCAAATCCTCGTCTATGCCGGCGCGGTCATGGTGCTCTTCCTTTTCATCATCATGCTGCTCGATTTGAAGGCCGAGATGCGGCGCAAAATCAACCCGCTCACCTACGGCGCGGGCGGCGCAGTGGCGATCGGATTTGCGGCAGAAATGCTCATCGTCCTCAGCCGCTTCGCACCCGGCCACCAGCCATTTCCCGAACTGCCCGCCGGCGTGAAAGTCGATGACGTTCGCGAGATCGGCACCACGCTTTTCTCCACGCACAATCTTCCTTTCCAAGTCATCGGCGTGCTCATCCTCGTCGCCACGATCGGCGTCGTCATTCTTTCCAAGCGCGAACTCAAATGACGATCACGCTCAATCATTATCTCGCGGTGAGCGGGCTGCTCTTCACGATCGGCTTCGCCGGGGTGCTATTGCGGCGGAATATCCTCGCGATCTTCATGTGCCTCGAGCTGATGCTGAATGCCGCGAATCTCTCACTCGTCGCCTTTTCCCGCTACAACGTCAGCGCCAACGGCCTGCCCAATTACAACGCGCAAGTCCTCGTGTTTTTCATCATCACCGTCGCCGCCGCCGAGGTCGCGGTCGGCCTCGCCATCATCGTCGCCCTCTTCCGCGCGCGGGCGACCACGCACGTCGAGGACATCGCCAGCCTGAAGTTCTAAATGGATCCGAATCTCGCCTGGTTCATTCTCTTAAATCCGCTCATCGCAGCGGTCCTCGTGCATTTCATCCTGCGCAAATCGCCGGGCACTTGCACAACCGTGTCCGTGCTCTCGTCCGTGTTTGGATTGGTCGCGGCCATCGCGGCCTTTTCCTCTCTCTCGACCGCCGTCGGGCACGAGCCGGAATACAAATTCGTCAGCGAAATCCCGTGGCTCGATTTCGGCGCGGCGTTCCGCGTCCCGATCGGCGTCGTGGTCGATTCACTGAGCGCGATCATGCTGCTCGTCGTCACCGCCGTCGGCGCGCTCGTCCACATTTATTCGACCGTTTACATGAAGGACGACGCGGGCAAGGCGCGCTTCTTCGGCAACCTGTCGCTCTTCATGTTCTCGATGCTCGGCATCGTGCTCGCGAACAACTTCGCGATGATGTTCATCTTCTGGGAACTCGTCGGCGTGAGCAGCTACCTGCTCATCGGCCACTGGTTCACGAAGGACACCGCCGCCGCCGCCGCGAACAAAGCGTTCCTCGCCAACCGCATCGGCGACTTCGGTTTCATGCTCGGCATCCTGATGGTGTGGGCGTGGA
>JANLQB010000543.1:0-2734 GCA_031367565.1 Verrucomicrobiota bacterium | reverse complement strand
CCAGACTAACTTGTCCGAATACATCGCCGGCACCGGCCCGCGCGACCCGAATAGCAGATTCACGGCGACAGCGACCCGGCCGGCGACCGGCAGCGGGGTGGTGATCCAGTTCACGGCGAAGGCGAACAAAGGCTACACCATTCAATACAAAGACACGCTCACCGCCGCGACATGGCTGAGGCTGGTGGACATTGCCGCGCAGGCCTCCGACCACGTCGTGCAGCAGACCGACAATCCCGGCCTGCCGCGGCGCTTCTACCGCGCCATCACGCCCGTGCAGCCGTAGATTCCTTCGCGAAACTCGCGCTCCCTCATCCGTGGATTTTCAGTCTGGCTTTGACGCTCTCCGCCACGGCGGTGCCGCCGCGCTACGATCACGTCGTCATCGTTATCGAGGAAAACCACTCCTTCACCCAGATCATCGGCAACCGCACGAGCGCGCCTTACATCAATCAACTCGCCGACGGAGGCGTGAGTTTTGCAAGATTCTACGCGGTCACGCATCCGAGCCAGCCAAACTACCTCGAGTTCTTTTCCGGCTCGAATCAGGACGTGGTGGACGACAGCAGACCGAGGAATCCCGACGGCACACTGCGCTATCCTTTTTCCACGCCAAACCTCGGCGCGGAACTGATCGCCGCGGGGGCCAGCTTCATCGGGTATTCCGAGGATCTGCCGGTCGGGGGCGACGCGGACACGAGCGGCGTGAATAAGGTCGTCAACGGCGTGACCTATAGTCTCTACCGCCGCAAACACAATCCGTGGGCAAACTGGCAGGACCCAACGCAAGGCCCCGACCCGGTGGATCCACCGCCACCGAACCGCCTCCGGCCTTCGACCAATCAACCGTTCACGAGTTTCCCGAGCGATTTCACGCAGCTCCCGGATGTGGCCATCGTAGTCCCCAACGAGCAGAACGACATGCACGACGGCACCGTGCGCATGGGCGACGACTGGCTTGCCGCGCATTTCAGCGACTACGCCGAATGGGCGAAGACGCACAACAGCCTGCTCATTGTGACGTGGGATGAGGACAATTTTTCCGGCCCGAACCGCATCCCGACGATCTTCTACGGCGCGAATCTCCGCTCGGGAATCAACGCGACCACGTGGACGCTGCACAACCTGCAGCGGATGCTTGAGGGAATGATCGGCACGACGCACGCCGGCGCGGCGGCGAATGTCGAGCCGATCTCCGGCGTTTTTGCGAGCGAGCTGCCCGCCGGGTTCGTGAAGCTCCAGCAAGGCGTGAGCGGCTACACGGGCGTGCACGACACGCAGATTCGCGCGGATATGCCCACCACCACCTTCGGCGAGGTCACTCGGCTCATGGTGGACCTTGACGACAACGCGGCGCCCGGCGACCAGCCCGTCCAGACGCTTATCCGGTTCGATGCCATCGCCAGCCGCATCCCTGCGGGCGCGCCGATCCTGTCGGCGAAACTCCTCCTCGCGACCGGCGTTGTCTCCGGCGACACGTCGGTGACTGCGGTGCGGCTGCATCGCATGTTGGTGGACTGGGATGAAACCGCGACGTGGGACGGCTTCATCGGCGGCATTGCGGCGGACGGTGTCAAAGCAAGCGCGACTGCCGACTTCGCGCTCAAACCGACCGTCCTCAATGCGCCTGCGATTTTCGATGTGACCAATGCGGTGCGGGACTGGCTTAATGGCGGCACCAATCGCGGCTGGGTGCTCCTTTCCACCAGCGCCGATGGCTGGCGTTTCTCTTCAAGCGAAGAGATGACTGCCTCGCTGCGCCCGACGCTGGAGGTGACTTACGCGTCGAGCGTGAACCTTTCCCCGAACATCACGATTCCCGCTGCCGCCGTGCCCGCGCTCGTTACCGGCACGACGACCGCGCTTAGCGTGGCCGCCAGCGACGACAAGGGCGAGCCGGCGTTGACTTATACGTGGTCGGTGAACGGCGACGTCGCCGCGCCGATCGTGTTCAGCGCAAATGGAACCAACGCCGCGCAGTCCACCACCGGGACGTTTTCCAAGGCCGGCCTGTTCACGTTGACCGTCATCGTTCGCGATGCCGAGGGCCTCACCGCCACGGGCAGCGTGGAAGTGCAGGTGAACCAGACGTTCACCGCCGTCACCGTCGCACCCGCGAGCGCGACCGTCGGCAAGAATGCGACGCAGCAATTTACCGGCGCCGCCCGCGATCAATTCGGCGACGCTTTCGCCACGCAGCCCTCGTTTTCGTGGAGCGCGAGCGGCGGCGGCAGTATCGCGCCGGACGGCACCTTCACCGCGAGCACCGTCGGCGGGCCGTTCACCGTCACGGCGACAAGCGGCGCTTTCGCGGGGAATGCGAGCGTGACCGTCACTGGCCAGACATTCACGTCGTGGCAGGTCGCGTATTTCACAGCCGCAGAAATTACCGCCGGCCTCGCCGCCGACACCGCCGACCCTGACTTCGACGGCCTCGCCAACCTCCTCGAATACACCCTCGGCACCGACCCGCGAACGGCGACCGCGCTCCCCGTCACCGCGCTCAACGCCACCGGCCACCTCACGCTCACGCTCACGCGCCCGAAGTCACTTCCCGGCGTTTCCTATTTCGGCGAAGCCACCGGCACCCTCGGCTCGTGGCCCACGAGCGTTCCCCTCGAAATCATCACCGACGGCGACCCGCAGACCATCCGTCTCACCGACCCGCTCGGCACCGCCGACACCACCCAGCATTTTCTCCGGCTCCGCATCACCACGCCGTGAAACATCTCAT
>JANLQB010000957.1:0-2415 GCA_031367565.1 Verrucomicrobiota bacterium | reverse complement strand
GGATACTCGAGCATGGCGGTTTTTGCGCGGGCGATGCAGTTGATCCGGCAGGATTACGTGGATGAGAAAAAGGTGGATTACGAGGAACTCACGCACTCGGCGCTGCGCGGGATGCTTTCCAATCTCGATCCGCATTCGCAGTTCATGGAGCCGAAGGATTTCAAAGGGATGCAAGACGACACGAACAGCCGCTTCGGCGGGCTCGGAATCGTCGTTTCCACGCGCGACGGAAACCTCGTGATCGTCTCGCCGATGGAAGGTTCGCCGGGGTTCCGCGCCGGACTGCTGCCGGGCGATCAGATCATCAAAATCGACGGGCAACCGACGGACAAATTCGACCTCAACGATGGCATCAACATGCTGCGCGGCGAACCGGGCACGAAGGTAACGCTCACGGTCCTCCGACCGTCGAACAGGGAGATCAAAGATTACCCGCTGACGCGCGAGAACATCAAAATCGCGAGCGTGAAAGACGGGAAGCTGCTGCCGCCCGAGCAGGCTGGCGAATACAAGATCGGCTACGCGCGCATCACGCAATTTAACTCGCCGACCGCAGGTGAACTCGCAGCGAAGCTCGACGAACTCGAAGGCCTGGGGATGCAAGGTTTCGTGCTCGATCTGCGTTACAATCCCGGTGGTTTGCTGCAAAGCGCCGTGGAAGTCGCCGGGCAATTCGTCCCGCCGAAAACCGTGGTCGTTTCCACCGAAGGCCGCTCGCCTTCGCAGAGCAAAACCTACTCGACTCCGGCGAATATGAAGCAGCGTCCGAAGTATCCGATCGCCGTGCTCATCAACAACGGCAGCGCGAGCGCGTCGGAGATCGTGGCAGGCGCGCTGAAGGATTTGAATCGCGCGATTTTGGTCGGCGAGACGACGTTTGGAAAAGGTTCGGTGCAGAGTGTGGTGCAACTCCAGGATGGTTCCGCGCTGCGACTCACAACGGCAAAATACTACACGCCGAGCCATCAGGTCATCCATGAACATGGCGTCACGCCGACGATCCGCGCGACGATGACGGCGGATCAGGAGCGGCTGCTCATGACGCAGCGGCGTGAGGATGGTTTCGGCGAAAATGAGCGGAAGGAACTCGCCAATTTCCACGACACGCAGCTCGATCGCGCGGTCGATGCGCTGAAGGGCGTGCTCATTTACGGACAGAAAAACGAAGGCACGAAACGGGCTTCATCCAAGGAGTGAGCGGAAACTACACAGTCCTCGCGATCGAAACCTCGTGCGATGAAACCGCAGTCGCGATCCTGCGTGGATCGACGCTGCTCGCGAGCGAAGTCGCCTCGCAAATCGCCATCCACGCACCCTTCGGCGGCGTAGTGCCAGAAGTCGCCTCGCGCAATCACCTCCGCATGCTCAAGCCCGTGCTCCAGCGCGCGCTCGCGACCGCGAAAATCAAATTGGAAAAAGTGAACATCTTCGCCGCCACGAACGGCCCCGGTCTCGCGACTTCACTCATGATTGGCACGTCCGCCGCGAAAGGTCTCGCCGTCGCCAGCGGTAAACCATTCCTCGCGATCAATCATCTCGAAGGCCACCTGCTCTCCCCATTTTTCGGAACGGCGGAAGGCGTGCGCCCATCCGTCGGCCTCGTCGTCAGCGGAGGCCACACGCTGCTCGTCGATGTCGAAGCGGCCGGCCAATATCGCCTCCTCGGCCAGACCTGCGACGACGCCGCCGGCGAAGCGTTCGACAAAGTCGGCAAACTCCTCGGCCTCCCCTACCCCGGCGGCCCGAACGTCAATCACCTCGCCCTCGGCGGCGATCCGAAGGCGCATGCATTCCCGCGCAGTATGATCGACTCCGGCGATTTCGCCTTCAGCTTCAGCGGCCTGAAAACGTCGATGCGCTACCTGATTCCCAAGCTCGATACGCTCCATCTTCCCGACCTGTGCGCGTCTTTTCAGGAAGCCGTCGTCGATGTACTCGTCGCGAAAACGATGCAAGCCACTGCCACCACCGGACGCAGCGTGGTGTCGATGAGCGGCGGCGTGAGTTGCAACACGCGCCTCCGCGAAAAAATGGCCGAAGCCTGCGAAGCCCACGGCATCGAACTCCTCGTCGCCGACACCGCCCTCTGCACGGACAACGCCGCGATGATCGCCCACGTCGCGGCGCTGAGATTTGAAGCGGGGCAAACGTCCTCGGTCGCCGTGGACATCGACCCAAATCTGCGGCTGGTCGCGTAGCTGACACTCAGTATTCCCGCGCCAACAGCGAGTCCGCGATCAGGCGCAAGATCTCGCTTTTCTTGCCGAAAGGTTTGATCGCCTTGTGCGCCACGTTCGTGAGCCGATGCGCTTCCGCGCGCGATTTTTCCAGACCGTAAACCGCCGGGTAAGTCGCCTTCGTTGCCTTCACGTCTTTGCCAGCGGTCTTGCCGAGTTTTTCCGTGGTCTGCGTCAC
>JANLQB010000962.1:0-2028 GCA_031367565.1 Verrucomicrobiota bacterium | reverse complement strand
TCTCGGCCTGCCCGATGGCGACGGCTGGACGCTGCTCGAAAATCTCGGCGCCGCGCGCCCGCCGCTGGCCGTCGCGATGAGCGGACGCAACAGCCCCGCCGACTGCGCCCGCAGCCGCGAAGCCGGTTTCCAGCATCACCTGGCGAAGCCCTTCCTCCCCGCCGAACTCGACGGCGTGCTGCACGACATTGCGACGCGCGGATAGCGGAGCAGCGGCGATGGAGGAGCATGGCCGCCACTTCCAATCCGCCCGCTGAGAAACCCGTGGCGGGCGTCGTCGAGCGCAACGTCGCGGCGCTGCTGGAACATCGCCGTCGTGAGGAAGACGAACGAAAATTCCACGGGCGCATCGCCGATGCGGTGACCCGCCTCGCGGGGAGCAGCGCCTTCATCTACCTGCACTTGCTGTTCTTCGGCGCGTGGTTCGTCATCAATCGCGGATGGACGCCGCTCGCGCCATTCGACGAGTCCTTCTACCTGCTCGGCACCGTGGCCTCCGTCGAAGCGATCTTCCTCTCGACCTTCGTGCTCATCACGCAAAACCGCATGGCCGACCTAGCCGAGAAGCGCGCGGAGCTGGACCTGCAAATCAGCCTGCTCGCAGAACACGAAATCACCCGCACTCTCAAACTGGTCGCGCACATTGCCGAACGCATGAACATCGCCGCCGCTGACGATCCCGAGTTGGAGGAATTAAAACGCGACGTAGAACCGAAAGCCGTGCTCGATCACCTGGACGAGCAGCGGGAGAAGAGGGACGCGGAGAAGCACTGACGACTGAATGCACGCAGCCGCCACGGCGTTTGCGCGCGATTGCAAGGGCATGAGTAAGCCCCAAAAATCCCCGACGCTGCGCGATCGTTTCCATCAATTTTCCCGCGTGATTTCCAATGCCGTCGGCTCCGTGTGGGCGTTTCTCACCGCGCTCGGCATCGTCGTGGTGTGGGGACTCACCGGGCCGATCTTTCACTTTTCCGACACTTGGCAGCTCGTCATTAACACGGGCACGACCGTCGTCACCTTCATCATGGTCTTCCTCATCCAGAGCACGCAGAACCGCGACGCGAAAGCGGTGCATCTCAAGCTGGACGAACTCATCCGCGCGGTGAGCGGCGCGCGGAATAATCTGCTTGATCTCGAAACGCTACCGGAGGAGGAACTCGATGCTCTCGCCAAACAATTCGCTGAACTGCAAAAACGCGCGACGGACGAAGCGCAGGAGCGCCGGGAGGAGAAAGAATGAGCTTGCGATCTCCCGCGCGACCGATGCGCAAAGGCGTTTCGGTTATTTCACCAGACGCCGACGAATTTGAGGACGGCGACGACGACGACGATCACGCCGATGATGTAAAAGATACTGTTATTCATTGTTTAGTTGGACAGGGTTTGAGTCGGAATCGCGCGCTCCATTTTTGATGCGCGTATTTCTCTTAAAAAAAATGGAGTGGGTCATGGAGAGAAACCTGCCGTGTTACGCCAAGGATTGCGGTCGCCAATCCGCGCGCAGGCCGGAAATCAAACTGCGCATTTGCAAAGGAAGCTCGGGTTCGCGCATTCTCGGAGCTGATTTCTTATCGCGTGAAAAAATCCTTCCCGAAAACCGCGTCTTCAAAATCCCAAGTTCGCGAGGCGGCATTTCCCATCGTCGGCATCGGCGCTTCGGCGGGCGGGCTGGAGGCGTTTTTGGATTTGTTGAAACATCTGCCGGCGGACACGGGGATGGGCTTCGTCCTGGTGCAACATCTCGATCCGCAGCACGAGAGCGCGCTCACGCATTTGCTGGCGCGGGCGACGACGATTCCGGTGCGCGAGGTGACGCAGAATCTGCGCGTGGAGCCGAACACGATTTACGTCATCCCGCCGAATGTGCAGATGGCCATCGTGGGCGGCGTGCTGAAGCTCACGCCGCGCGGGAAGGTGCGGGGCGCGACGCGGTCGATTGATTTCTTTTTCGAGGCGCTCGCGCACGATCAGCGGGAGCGCGCGATCGGGGTGGTGCTGTCGGGGACGGCGAGCGATGGGACGCTC
>JANLQB010000942.1:0-2280 GCA_031367565.1 Verrucomicrobiota bacterium | reverse complement strand
CGGGAATTCTTTCGACATACTTTTTCCGCCTGCCTAGCGTCCGGAATGGAAGAGACGCGCCTCGCTTTCGATCCGGGAATCGGATTCGGCAAGACCGTCCCGCACAATCTCGCAATCCTTCGGAACCTCGAATCCATGCGCGTTGGCGGGCGGCCGCTCGTGCTCGGCGTGTCGCGCAAATCCTTTCTCGGTAAGGTGATCGGCAGCGATGCGATGGAAGATCGCGCGTGGCCCACGGTGGCGCTCACCAGCTACGGAAGAGCGCACGGCGCAAATGTGATCCGCGTCCACGACGTGCCACCAAACGCGCATTCGGTGCGCATGACGGAGGCCATCCTCACGCCATGAACCTCCTCATCGACTACTGGAAGGCCGGTCTCGAAATCCTGATTCTTTGGGCGGGACTTTACTGGCTGTGGGTCTTCTTCCGCGGCACGCGCGGCGCGAAAGTGCTCACCGGCCTTGCCGTGCTTTTCCTCGTGATGTCGGTGCTCTCGGAGTTCTTCGAGCTGAAAGTCATCGGCGAACTCCTGCGCTATCTCTCGACGTTCCTCGTGCTCGCCGTGGTCGTGATTTTCCAACCCGAACTCCGCCGCGCCCTCGCCGCGCTCGGCAGCAATCGTCTTTTCGCCATCGCCACGAGCTCTCGCGAAACGACGGAACTCATCAGCGAAATCGCGTTCGATCTTTCCAATCAGCAACTCGGCGCGCTCATAGCGATCGAGCGCGACACGAATATCGAGTCTTTCGCCGACAGCGGCGTGGAGATCGACTGCAAGCTCTCGCGCGAACTCGCCGTCACCCTCTTCTTCCCGAAAACCCCGCTGCACGACGGCGGCATCATCATCCGCGACGACCGCCTCGTCTCCGCCGCCTGCGTCTTCCCCGTCAGCCAGCGCGTCGATCTCGACCGCACCCTCGGCACCCGCCATCGCGCTGCGCTCGGGCTTTCCGAGGAAAGCGACGCCGTCGTCATCGTGGTCAGCGAAGAAACCGGCATCGTCTCCATCTGCCACCGCGGCCGGATCGAAAGAAACTTCGATCCCGAGTCCTTCCAAAGACGTCTCGGTGAACTGCTCCTGCTCGAGAAAAATGGGAAAAGCGTGCCGCCCGATCCCTCCACCCAAGCTGGTAAAGCCTCCCTTCAGCGAGGCCCGGTCGGTGAACCCAGAGACAAACTCGCCTTTTAAGCGGGCTCGGGGAAGCACGTCACGCCGAGCCTTTTCCGGAGCCCGATATCCGTGTGGGTAGAGCGACATTTTCGGCTCACCTCCCCGGATGGGACTTCCCCGTAGCGATGCGCTCCCGCCCGTGTAGCGGCGTGTCGTAAAACCTGTCATTCTGAGGCACAAAGAACCTCTCGCTTTTTTCCGGGTGCGCAGCCGGTAGGGAACACGAGCGGATGAAAGCTCCGCGCAGCTTCCGCCCGCAAGAGTGAGAGGTTCCCCGTACATCAGAATGGTAAAAGTTTTTCCGAGGCCCCACCGCGTCGCCACCCCCGCATCGACGCGGCCTCGCTCAAGGAAGATGATTTACCTGCGTCAGCCCCCGACCACAAATCGCCCGATCCATTGTCCAGAACCCTCTTCCTGCAAGAAAGCAGCCTCCGCCAATCGCTCCCGCCCAAAACTCGCGAGTTCTGCCCGCCAGCGATCGTCCCCCGGCGAGAAATCGCAGTCTTAGCCCATCGGCCAATCGCCCTGGCGCAAAGCTCGCGATCGTTCGCCGGGAAAAATCGTCGGAAGCAATTTCCACGTCCTCTCCGCGCCACAGCCAACGCCGGAAAGCCGGCGCGGCTAAATACCCTTAAAATTCTCCCTGCTTTCTCGCTCCCAAGTTCCACTTGGGCGCCCGACCGGCAAAGCTAACCTCCACCCATTCAGTGTTCATCGCTTTCGCGCCGGACCGCCAATCGCCCTTTTGCACATATGCACGGACCGACCCCTTCTCCTGACTTGGTTAGGTGACGTTGGGTTCATGTTTGGGCAACGCAGAAGATAGTCTGTGACGGTCGCGCGACCAAGCAAGCAGGACAACGCCGAGCAACGAACTCGAACCGGCGAGGAGACACCAGAACCGCGTCTCGGCTCGAACGCGTGCCTCGGTAAGCTGCTGAGCATAGAGGAACAATTCGTCGTAGGTAATTTGTGGTGCTCGCTCTGAACCGTAGAACTGCGGCAAATACCAAGTCGCGTGCGCGTGAAGAGGACGAACGCCGAAAAGGTAGAACAGCAAAGCGCCAACGCCGAGGAGCAGTAATGCGATACCAAAAGCCTTTTG
>JANLQB010000912.1:0-5551 GCA_031367565.1 Verrucomicrobiota bacterium | reverse complement strand
GGCGATTTACGAGTCCGCGAATCGTAACCGGCGCCCGCTTTTACTTCGTGCCGAAGGCCCAGAGATGGGTCGCGGTGCGGAGGTAGAGCTTGTCGCCGATGAGCGCGGGCGTGGCGAAGATGCGCTCGCCGAATTCGGCTTGGTGCAGGATCTCGGGTTTGTCGCCGCCGGTTTTTACGACGGTCACTTTACCGGGGAGCGAGGCGAGGTAGATGCGGCCGTCGGCCTCGACGGGCGAGGAGTAGTAGCTGCCGATCGTGTTCAGCCGCTCCTGGGTGTAAGTCGCCGCGCCCGTTTTCGCGTCGAGCGAGGTCATCATGCCGCCGTCTTTCACGAGGTAGATGCGGCCATCGTGGAAAAGCGGGGACGGCACGTAGGGCAGTCCGCGCGTGAAACTCCACGCGACGTGCGTGTCGGTGATGTTGCCGTGGCCGCCGGGTGTGATCGCGAGCATGACGTTGCGGGATTTGGCGGTGGCGGCGGCGAGGGCATCCCAGTCGTCGTTCGCGATCTTGCCGTCGCGGTTTTTGTCGAGCCCGCGCATGAAGTCGCGGCTGGCGGGTTCGAGCTCATCGAGGCCGACGACGCCGTCGGCATTTTTGTCGAATTGCGTGCGAAACGCCTCCCAATTCGGCCACGGGAAATCGCCTTTTCCCGGCGACCAACCGGCGAAGAACAGCCTGCCGTCGCCGACCACGGGCGTGGGGCAGACGAAGGCGCAAATCCCCTCGACGACCCAGCGCTCCTCGCCGCTCTTCAAGTCGTAGCCCTTGATGCGCAGCCCACCGGCGAGGACGATTTCATCGACTCCCTCATTCTTCCAAACGATCGGCGTGCCGAAACTCCCGCTGGCTTCGGGCCGCGGCGTTTCCCAAACCGTCTTGCCGGTTTCGACATCGACGGCGAGCAGCGACGAACCCTTGTCCTGATCGCGATTCAGGAACACGCGATTCCCGACGATGATCGGCGAAGTGCCGGTGCCGAAGCTGCCGCCGCTGATCGCCAGCGGCAGCGGATGCCTCCACAGTTCCGCGCCTTTCACATCGTGGCAGATGAGGCCGAACGATCCAAAATAACTCACGACGTGCTTCCCGTCCGTCGCGGGCGTGGATGCCGCAGGGCTGCCGTCGGTGCCATGGAAAACCTCGACGCTCTCGGGCTTGATCCCTTTCGCCCAGAGCAGGTGGCCGTCGGCGCGATCGTGGCTGCGGGTTTCGAGCTGGCCGTCGTGAAAAGTGGTGAGGAAAATCTGGCCGCCCCAAATCGACGGCGATGAAGGCGACCACGGCACTTCGATGCTCCAGAGCACGTTTTCTGTCGGGCTGATTTTCACCGGCGGCTTCGAGTCGGCGGAAACGCCCGCGCCGTTGGGGCCGCGAAATTGCGGCCAGCTCGGAGCGGATGTCTCGGCAGCGATCAGGGCGGAGGTGGCGAGGAGAAATGGAATGGCGGAGAAGAATGGCGTACGCATCTGCGACGACGATTGCCGGGAAAGGGTATCGGACGCGAGATTTTCCCGCAGTCACGGGCAGGGCTGCGCTTGGTGCGACTCACAAATTCGCGTTAAGAAAGCGGGAGCCAGCCGGTCTTTCCTGCGATGCTCCGTTTTCTTCTCGTTGCCGCTATTACCGTTCCCGCGCTTGGCGCGGAGGAGCCGTCGTTCCGGCAGGATGTGCTCCCGATCCTTACGAAAGCAGGCTGCAACGCGGGCGGGTGCCACGGGAAGCTCTCCGGGCAAAATGGCTTCCGGCTTTCGCTACGCGGATTTGCGTCGGAGTGGGATTTCGACTGGATCACGAATGAAGTGAACGGGCGGCGCGTGAACTACGCGTTTCCCGAGCAAAGTCTGCTCGTGCAAAAGGCGACGGGCGCGGTGGCACATGAAGGCGGACGGCGTTTTCGCGAAGGGTCGCGCGAGTGGCAGACGCTGGTGAATTGGATCGCCGCCCGCGCGCCTGCGCCAAAGGCCGATGAGGCCAATGCTGTGCGGCTCGAAGTGATGGGTGGCACGGCGCTGACGCCCGGCGGTTCCGCGCAGCTCGCGGTGAACGCGTATTATCCCGATGGCACCGTGCGCGACGTGACCTGGCTCGCGCAGTTTTTCTCGAATGATGAAGGCGTTCTCACCGTGAAGCCCGACGGACGAGTGAAAGCATTGCGTGCGGGCGAAGGCGTGGTGCGCGCGCATTTCCAGACGCTGGTCGAAGTCGCGCGTTTCACGATGCCTTTTGCGAACGATGTCACCGGCGCGGATTTCGCCACGGCGCGCAATGCGGTCGATGCGCCGGTTTTCAAAAAGCTCGCCGAACTGCGCATCCCGCCGTCGCCAGAAGCGGACGATCGCACGTTCGTGCGCCGCGCTTTTCTCGACACCATCGGGACGCTGCCGACGCCGGAGGAAGCCGAAGTTTTCCTCGCCGACCCGAGCGCCGAGAAACGCGCGCGCCTCGCCGACGCGCTGCTCGCGCGACCCGAATGGCTCGACTACTGGACGTTGCAAATCGCCGACCTTTTGCAAAACCGTCGCGAGCGCGATCACGATGTGCGCGGGGTGAAAGGCGTGCGCTCCTTTCATGCGTGGCTACGCGGGCAGCTCGCGGATGGGAAATCGTGGGCCGACGTGGCGCGGACGGTTTTGCTCGCGCGGGGCGACTGCGTGGAGCAGCCGCAGATCGGCTATTTTACGACGATCATCGGCGAAAAGGGACGCGTGGAAGAAAGCGAGCTGCCGGATTCCGTGGCGCAAAGTTTTCTCGGCACGCGCATCGGCTGCGCGCGCTGCCACAATCACCCGCTCGAACGTTACACGCAGGACGACTTCTATCACTTCGCCGCGTTCTTCGGGAAGGTATCGCTCCAGCGCGAGAAGCCCGAGACCGGCGCGACTGGGCTTTCGCTGCAAAGTAACGACGAGCGCGAGGCGGCGAAGCGGCTCGATGAAGAGCGCAAGAAATTGAGCGAGGCGGAAGCGCCAGAATTTGCGAATGGCAAATCGCCGGAAGAAGTCGCGAAGCAAATCGAGGAGCGTCGGGAGAAGGTCGCGGAAAAAGAAAAACAGCTTGCGGAAAATGTCGCGAAGCCGCCCGAGGCTTTCCAGCCGCGCACCAATGCCCGCCTTGCGCCGCAGACGCTCGACCGCGCACCGTGGCAGGCGCAACCGGGCCGCGATGCGCGCGAGGACTTCGTCGAGTGGATGATCGGTTCCGAGCAGTTCAGCGGCGCGATGGTGAATCGGCTTTGGAAGCACTTCTTCGGCGCGGGCCTCGTCGAGCCGGTGGATGATTTGCGCGCGAGCAATCCACCAAGCAACGGCGAACTGTGGTCTGTGCTGAACGCGGAATTTCGGCGCGCGAACTTCGACCTGCGCCACGTCATGCGCCTCCTGCTCACGAGCCGCGCCTACGCGCTTTCGTCGGACACGCTGCCGGGCAATGCCACGGAGACACGCTTCTACTCACACTTCTACGCGCGCCGCCTACCCGCCGAAGTGCTCACCGACGCCATCTCGAACGCGACCGGCGTGCCGACAAAATTCGATGGCTACCCGCTCGGCCTGCGCGCGATCCAGCTTCCCGATCCGCAAGTCGGCTCGTATTTCCTCACGCTCTTTGGACGCAGCGATCGCGTGACCGCCTGCGCGTGCGAGCGCAAGGGCGAGGTCACGCTTCCGCAATTGCTCCACCTGCACAACGGCGACGACGTGCAGCGGCAGATCACCGCAGACGATGGCCGTCTTGCCGCTTTGCTGAAAGACAAACCCGACCGCGAAGCGACCGACGCACTTTTCACGACGACGATGCAGCGCAAGGTGACCGATGCGGAATTCGCCGTCGTCCGCACGCAACTCGCCGCCGTGCCGCCGGATCAGCGCGCCGCCGTTTTCGCCGATGTTTTCTGGGCGCTGCTCAACGCCAAGGAATTCTCCTTCAACCACTGATCAACATGCTCGACGTCTCCCTCTCCTCCACTCGCAGCCGGCTTTGCTCCGGCGTTTCGCGCCGCGATTTTCTCCGCATCGGAGCACTCGCGCCGATCGGCCTGTCGCTCTCGCAATTGCTCGCCGCCGAAAAATCCGGCACGAATGCGCGCGCGAAATCGGTGATCCTCGTTTATCTCGGCGGCGGCATTTCGCATCACGACACGTTCGATCCGAAGCCCGATGCGGTGGAGGAAATCCGCGGCAAATATAAAGCGATCGGGACGAGTGTCCCCGGCCTGCAAATCACGGAGATGCTGCCAAATATCGCGCAGATCATGAACAAGGTGACGCTCGTGCGCAGCGGCTCGCATGAAAACGATCATCACGAAACCGCGACGAACTGGGTGCTGAGCGGGCGCTTCGGCTCGGCGTTTGGCGATCATCCGGCGATCGGCGCGGTGGTCGCGCACGAGACCGGTTTCCAGGGAGTCGTGCCGCCCTACGTGGCGGTGCCGAAGAATCCGGCGTTCACCTGGGAGCTGGGGAAAAGCGTGTGGCTCGGCGGGCGTTGCGAATCGTTCAAATGCGGGAATCCGAACGACAAGGAATTTCGCGTGCGCGATCTCGCGCAGCCGGCGAATGCGACCGCGCAGATGCTCGAACGGCGGCGCACCTTGCTCGAAGCCGTCGATACGCTCCAGACGCACGTTCACGAAAACGATCAGGTCGCTACCTACGATGAGTTCGCGCACAAGGCGGCGGACATGGTGCTTTCTCCGCAGGCGCAGTCCGCGTTCGACCTTGGGAAGGAGAGCGACCAACTCCGCGACGAATACGGGCGCTCGGAGTTTGGGCAAAGCCTGCTCATGGCGCGCCGGCTCGCGGAGTCCGGCGTGCGCTTCGTCACCGTGAATTACGGCGGCTGGGATCATCACGACAAAATCTTCGAGGGCCTCGACAAAAAGCTGCCCGAATTCGACAAGGCGTTTGCGCGTTTCATCCGGGATATGGATGAGCGCGGCGTGCTGAAAGACACGCTCGTCGCGTGCTTCGGCGAATTTGGCCGCACGCCGAAGGTGAACAAAAAAGCGGGCCGCGATCATTGGGGCCGCGCGGGCTCCATGATCTTCGCGGGCGCGGGGGTCGCGGGTGGAAAAGTGATCGGTTCGACGGACAAGAATGGCGCTTACGTGACTGATCGTCCGGTGCGTCCCGCCGACGTGGCGTGGACGATTTACGACGCGCTCGGCATCGACGCGAACAAGGATCTCATCACGCCCGAAGGCCGGCCCACGCAGATTTTGAACGAAGGCGCGCCGGTGCGGGAACTCTACGCATGAAGCTCGCGATGGCGCTCGCGCTCGTTGCGATCACGGCCTTTGCGGAAGAAAAAAAGGACGAAACGCCACGCGTGTTTGCGCTCTTTCCGATCCAGCTCACCGCAGGCGAAAAAGCCACGCTGCGGTTGCGCGGCTTGAAGTTGAAGGATGCGACGGAGGTGCGCGTCGCTCCCGAGGCGCAGGTGACGGTGAAGGAGAAAAAGGACACGGGCGTGCCAACGGGATTGGAGGCGAAGGATGTCGGCGACAACGAAGTCGCGATCGAACTCACGCCGCCCGAAGGCTGCGAAAA
>JANLQB010000846.1:0-2904 GCA_031367565.1 Verrucomicrobiota bacterium | reverse complement strand
TCGAGTATTGTTCGAGCAGGGCGTTGTGCGGGGCGGGGTCGGGCAGGCCCGGCTTTACGGCCCGCAGGTCTTCGTGCCGGATCGGCGAGAGGAGGACGAAGCGCGCGTCTTTCCCGATGGCATCCATCAGCTCGGCCATCTCCTTTTTGAAGCGCCCGACGGAATACGGCTCGCTGCCGTAGCGCGTCTCGTCGCGGTTGAGCGTGATGTCCTGCGCGCGGTCGGTCATTTCCTGCAAGCTCGCGGCCATGCCGTAGCCGAGGAAGACGACGGTGGGCTTTACGAGGGCGATGCTTTCCTTCAGCCGCTCCCAGCCTTTGTCCGGCCCATCGAAGCTGGCGCGGGAGACGCCGTGCGGCGTGTCGCCGGCCCAGGAGAGATTGCGCACGGTGAAGTGGCGGTCGGGGAATTGCTCGTGCATCCGCGTTTCGAGATAGCCGTAGGTGTTCTCGCGTTCGAGGAGGGTGTCGCCGAGGAGGAGGACGCGGTCGCCTTCCACGATCTCGAAGGGCGCGGGGTCGGCGGCGCGGAGGGTCGGGAGGAGGAGGATGAGCAAGAGGGAGAGGAAGCGGGTGCGCATGGGAGTGAAGGAAGTTGAACGTCCACCGTTCAACTTCCAACGTCCAACTTCCAAAGTCGGAATCCGCGTGAGTGGGAAGATTTCCGAGTCCGGCGTGGAAAGTTGGAAGTTGAGCGATTTGCAGGGACGGCCGGGCGCAGCGGCCCGCCACTCCACGCTTGCTCCACCGGATGCGATGTGCATTTTACCGGACACCAAAACTCCCATGAAAAAACTGCTCCTCGCCCTCCTCCTCACCACCTCGCCCGTATTTGCCCAAGCTCCCGCCACGCCCGCCGCGGGTGGCACGGAGACGACGCCGACCACGCCCGCTGCGAAGCCGAAGCCGCTGGGGGCCGGGGATAAGAAGTTTTTGAAGGACTCGCTGGAAGGGATGTTTTTCGTGCTGGATCTGGTGGGGAAGACGATCACGGGCGCGAAGGTGGAGGTGACGAAGACGGAGGGCAATGCGCTGAAGGCGGATCTGGACAAGGTGTGGGCGGAAATGGCGAGCTACGCGTCGAATAATAAGGAGCCGGTGCCGGCGTCGCTCGTCGGCGGGGACAAGGGGAAATCGGAGAAGCTCGGGAAGGCGGGCGACAAGTTCGACAAGGAGTTTTACAAGATCGTGAACAAGGAAGTGGAGAAGCTGCAGAAGACTTTCGAGAGCTACGGGAAGTCGGGACAGGCGGCGGAATTGAAGACGATCGCGACGATGTGGGAGCCGGCGCTGAAGGGCCACGTGGCGAAGCTGGATGCGGCAGAGAAGGATGTGTCGAAGACGAAGTAGGCACGCGGGTTCACCGGTAATTTTCAGACGGGCGCGGCTTCGGTCGCGCCCGTCTTTTTTTGCACGGATGGGTCGGGGATTTGCCACCCGCGCGGCAGCGAGTAGGCTTTCCCGCAATCGAACCCATGGACGCTGAAACATTTGATCTCACGCCGGAGGAACCAATCCTGAGCCTGCTCGAAAGGCTCGATAGAATCATCATCGCGCTCCCGCCGGAGGACGTGGTGCGCGAGGAGCTACTGGAGCTGCGCGGCGACGTGGCGGAGAACGAAGACATGGTTTCCGAGGCGCGTGAGGCGCTGGAGAAATACGAGGCGACCGTGAAGAAGCTGAGCGCGCCGGCGAACCGGATCGGGATTTTCCTCGGCGCGTTTCAGCGCGACACGGCGCAGATCGTGGTCGGCGGGGCGGACTACTTTTGCAACATCGACCCGCGCGTGGACCTGATGCATCTGCGGCGCGGGACGCGCGTGCTGGTGAATGAGGCGTATGTGATCGTGGGCGATCTCGGCTTCGACAAGACGGGGCCGGTGGTGAAGGTGACGGAGATTCTCGGGCCGGATCGGCTGCGGGTCGGGAGCGAGCACGGGCAGCAGTCGCTGGTGATTCAGCGCGGGGATTCCATCGCGAAGGAGAAGCTGAAGGCGGGCGATGAGGTGCGCGTGGATGCGAATTACAAAGTGGCGATCGAGGCACTCGCGAAGCCGCACCGCGACGAGTATTTTCTCGATACCGTGCCGGAGCTGCCGTGGGAAAAGGTGGGCGGACAGCAGGAGGCGCTGGCGGCGATCCGCGATGCGATCGAGTTGCCGCTGTTGCACCCGGATTTGTTCGCGCGTTTTCACCACGAGACGCCGAAAGGTTTCCTGCTCTACGGCCCGCCGGGCTGCGGCAAAACGCTGATCGGGAAGGCGACCGCTTACAACCTGACGCAGCAGCTCAAGCGCGAATCCGGCGAGGAGATGCGCGAGTATTTCATGCACATCAAAGGCCCCGAAATCCTGAACATGTGGGTGGGCGAAAGTGAGCGGATGGTGCGCGAGATTTTCGCGACGGCGCGCGAAAAGCGGAAGGAAGGTTTCCTGCCGTTCCTCTTCATCGACGAAGCGGAGAGCATCCTCGGGACACGCCGCGCGGGCCGGTGGTCCTCGATTCTCAGCACGCTCGTGCCGATGTTTTGCACGGAGATGGACGGCATCGAATCGCTGAACGAAGTGGTGATCATCCTCGCGAGCAATCGCGCGGACTTGATCGACCCGGCGATCCTGCGCCCGGGGCGGATCGACCGGAAGATCAAGGTGAACCGGCCCACGCGCGAGGGAGCCAGCGAGATTTTTAAAATCTATCTCGCCCCCAATCTGCCTTACGATCCTGCGCTGGTGAAGGAAATGGGGAGCGTGGAGGCGGCGGTTGAGTCGCTCGTGGGGAAGATGACGGAGCTGGTTTTTGGCAAGCGCGAGGAGAACAAGTTCCTGAGCATCACGCTGCGGAGCGGGAAGAAGGACACGCTTTACCGGGGCGATCTCATCAGCGGGGCGATCATCGCGAGTATCGT
>JANLQB010000940.1:0-1923 GCA_031367565.1 Verrucomicrobiota bacterium | reverse complement strand
GCGCGCGCCGCTGGAGTCCGCCGCATCGTGCTCGCGAGCAGCGGACAGGTGAATTGGTGGCAGCAAATGCGCGGGCCTTTTCCGATCTGCGAGGCTCAGCCCGTGTCGCCGCGCGGATGGTACGCGGCGACGAAGATGTTCGCGGAAGCCATCGGTCTCAGCTTCGTAGAAATGTATGGCATCAGCGTGATCGTGACGCGGCTCGGCTGGTGTCCGCGGCCCGGCCAGGAGGAGGAAATCGCGGCCACGGAATGGGCGCACGATGTTTATTTAAGCCCCGGCGATGCGGGCCGTTTTTTTGCGTGTTGCGTGGCGGCCCCGGAAAGCGTGCGGCATCTCACGGTTAATGGCGCAAGCAAACCGCTGCGCATTCCGCGCCTCGATCTCACCGTCGCGCGGCAAGTCCTCGGCTACGAGCCGCAGGACACCTGGCCAGACGGAATGTGAATGTGCCGGGCCAGGCGCGCCGCGAGAGAATGTTCGCCAACTCTCCGCGCGCCACCGTAATTTCGCCGCGCATGATTTCCCGCATCCTCTCGATCCCGCTCACCGCCCTCGCGCTCCTCGCGTCCGCGCAGGCCGACCCGCTCGCGGAGCTGGCGGCGTTCTCTTCTTTCAAGACGGTGAATCTCGAAAAACTCGCGTCGGGCACCGTGCAGGCGACGCGTGGGCCGGCGATGAGTTTTCCGCGCGGACTGGCGGTGGAAAGTTGCTACGTCATCCGCCAGCCGCTGCCAAAAGCCATCGCGCTACACCTGCAGTGGAGTCCGTTGAAACATCCCGATTTGAAAGTGTGGTTGCACGGCGATCTCTCCGCGAAATCAGGGCCGGGCGATTTTCAGAAACTCCGCTCGGCACCATCGAATGGCGCGGTGAAGGCGCTCGTGGCGGCGACGCAAAAGCTGGCCGCGGGCGGCGCGGATTTGCAGCTCAGCAAGGCGGAAACCGGAGCGTTTGCCGGAACGGGAGGCGCGGAAGGCGGGGCGATGCCGGAGAAGGTGGTGAATTTTTGGGGCAGCATGCTTTCGCAGCGTTTGCAGGCTTACGCGAGCGGAGGACTGGGCAAACTCGCACCTTACGAAAATACGAGCGCGGCGATCCGCCCGGCGGATGAAGTGGCGCGACTTCTTCAAGATGCGGGGAAAGTGCGCGGGCAATTTTCCGCGCTGATCGACGGCTCGAAAGGCGGGCTCACACCGACGCTGTATTGGGAGTTAGTGAACGTGGAAGACTCCGCCGCGCTGAATCTCGGCGCGTCGTCCGCGAAGCCCGGCACGAATACGTGGCAGGGCCTGGATGTGCAGTACTACGCGACGAGCGGTTACTGCGCGCTGCTCACCTTCGTCCAGATGTGGCCGGTGAACGTCGGCGGTGAAGATGTGACGCTCGTCTGGCGCGGCGACCTGATTTCCTCCACCACGCTCGCCTCGCTGCATGGCGTGGAGCGGATGGGATCGAGCACCGCAATGATGCGCGAGACGCAGAAATTCATTGAGCGTTTCCTCAGCGACGCGGCGAAGGCACCGTGAATTTTTCCTACTTCATGTTTCATCCTCCTCTCATTCGATTGTTCGCCGTCGCGTCCCTCCTAGCCTCGTCGGCCTTTGCCGTATCTTGGGAAACCGAGGTCCACTTTTCCGCCGTTGCAGACTCCAAGTTCGAGAGCCGCTCGATTCGCGGTGAGGTGAGCGCCGTGGATTTCGGCATTCGCGCCGTGGCGTCGCAGCAGTTCGGCAGCGGGCCGCTCTTTCGCCTGGGTGTGGAGTGGCAGCGTTACGACTTTAACGCGCCGCACCGGTTGACGGTTCCAGATAAACTGCAATCGCTCGCGCTCGTCGTCGGCGCGGATTTCCAGATCGGCGAAGCGTGGCTTTTTCGCCTCGAAGCCACGCCCGGCCTTTACCACGGCGGCACGGAATTGAG
>JANLQB010000816.1:0-3418 GCA_031367565.1 Verrucomicrobiota bacterium | reverse complement strand
TGCAGGATCATGTTCATTATCGCGATGACGTAGGCGAGGGACTTCTTTTCCTTCCCGTAGAAGGTGCGCTCTTGCAGGGCGCGGTCCTGCGCGGTGGTACGCTGGGGGTTCTGCTGCTGGAGGTAGGCGAAGGCCTCGCAGAGAAAGCCCGCCGAGCCGACCGCGCCGTCGTAGATGCGCTCGCCGAGCTGCGGTGCGACGACGCGGATGATGGCGCGCTCGAGCGGGCGCGGGGTGTAATACTCGCCGCCGTTGCGCCCGGCATTGCCCATGTTTTTGATCTTGGCTTCGTAGAGGTGCGAGAGTTCGTGCTTTTCGGTCTGGGATTGGAAGCGGAGTTCGTCGATGTGGTCGATGATTTCGCGCAGGTTGTAGCCGCTCTGGATGCGGTTCTTTATCTCGCCGAAGATTTCGCCGATTTTGTATTCGATGGTGTTCGGGCCGGTGGCTTTGGCCTTGAAGCCGTGCAGGTAGGGGAAGAGCTTGCCGTTGACGAAGAGGATGAGGTCGTCGCCGGAGAGCGCGGCGTTATGGTCGATCTTGCCGTCTTTGCCCTTGGGCGCGGCCCACGTTTCCCAGCGGTAGGGGGCGTCGAGGATGAAACTGTATTTCTTCCCATCAAGCTGCGCCTCCACCGCTTTCTCGCGCTCCAGCGCGTCGAGATATTTTAGGAAAAGGAGCCAAGACGATTGCTCGGTGTAATCCAGTTCGCTCGTGCAGCCCGCGTCTTTCTACAGGACGTCGTCGATGTTTTTGAAAACTTGTTCGAACATAAAAAGAGGGCGTCACCGTGCGAAGACACGGCGCGGGCGGGAATGTTCTGACTGCGGCGGCGGCGACCTGCCGCGCGTTGGTTACTTCACCTGGATCAGCTCGACCTTGAAGATGAGCGTCGCGTTCGGCGGGATGGGGCCACCGGGGGTGCCGCGCTCGCCGTAGGCCAGCTTGAAGGGGATCGTGAATTCGTAGGTCGCGCCTTCCTTCATGAGCTGCACGCCTTCGGTCCAGCCGGGGATCACTTGATTGAGCCCGAACTCGATCGGCTCGCCGCGCTTGTAGGAACTGTCGAAGACGGTGCCGTCGATCAGTTTGCCTTCATAATTTACTTTCACCGTGTCCGTTGCCTTCGGGCTCTTGCCGGTGCCTTCTTTGATCACCTTGTATTGCAGACCGCTGGCCGTCGCTTTGACGCCTTCTTTTTTCGCATTCTCTTTCAAGAACGCTTCACCTTTTTCGAGATCGGATTGAGCCATAAGAGTCGGGACGCTGGCAGTCGCGATGGCGAGTGCACAGCAAATTTTTGTGAGGGAGAGGATTTTCATGTGGCGGACGATAAGGAGCGGTTTTGCGTTCGGCAATCGCGCAATTATGCCGCGCCGAATGTCTTTCGCAGATACTCGATGCTCTTCGTCGCGATCACTTCGGGGCCTTCGGTGAAGTCGAAAACTTCCACTGACACGATGCCATCGTAGGCGGCCTCGCGGAGTGCGGTGGCGATCGGGTGAAAATCGATTTCGCCGAAACCGGGGCCTTTCAGATTCCGGTCGTTCGCGTGGAAATATTCAAACTGTCCGGCGCTTTCGCGGATGATTTGCGGGATCGGTTTTTCCTCCCCGCACATGGCTTTCACATCGAGGAGGATCGACATCGCCGGGCTCGCGAATTGCGCGGCGAAGCGGAGGCCCTCGGCGGCGGTGTTCACGAAATTTGTCTCCGCCGGCGCGAGCGGCTCGAAGCAGATCACCACGCGGCGATCCTCGGCGCGTTTCACGGCATCGCGCAGCGTCCCGGCAGCCCACGCCCACGCTTGTTCGTATGAGATTCCGTCGCCGATATTCCGCTGCTTCGGCGAGCCGAGTACGATCCGCGTGCCGCCGAGATCGGCGCAGCAATCGACGAGTTCCGTAAAATATCGGCCGGTGCGCTCGCGGACGGCCATATCTGGCGAAGTCAGGTGAAGCCCCTCCGTTTTCACGAGCACCCAATGAAGCCCCGAAATGCCGATCCCCGCGCGCGCGGCGGCGTCGCGCAATTCGAGGCGGCGGGCAGGGGAGATTTCGGTGACGGAACCCGCCAGCGTGAACGGTGCGATTTCGACCAGGTCGTAGCCGGCTTTCGCTGCATACGTGAAGGTGTCTTCGATTTTCCAGTCCTGAAAGATTTCGTTGCAGATGCCAAATTTCATCGCGGAGAAATGCCCGTTCGCATCGCTATTGTCAGCCACCGATTGCTGACGGATCCCGCGAAACACACTGGGAACGACTCTAAGCCTTCCACTCACCGGCGGATTGTGAGATATGCCAGCCGACATGGAAGAACCGCACATCGAGCAAGCCACTCTGGAAGACCTTCCGCAGCTCACCGACCTGTTGTTCGAGCTGTTTAGTAACGAGGGCGACTTCAAGCCGGATCGCGCGAAGCAAATGCGCGGGCTGCGTCTCATCCTGGAGCAGCCGAGCCGCGGGCGCATTTTCGTGCTGCGGCACAATGGGACGATCTTCGGGATGATCAATTTACTCTTCACCATCAGCACGGCGGAAGGCGGCTTTGTCGTCTTGCTGGAGGACGTGATCATGCACCGCGATTACCGCAGCGCGGGCCACGGGACGCGGCTGCTCCAGCACGTGATCGACTACGCGAAGAAGAAGGATTTTTCCCGCATCACGCTGCTCACCGACCGGCTCGATGAACGCAGCCAGCAGTTCTTTGCCGATCACGGATTTGTGACCTCGAAGATGATCCCGATGCGGCTCACCTTCGACACGCAGCCTGCGAGCTAGAAGACGCGCATGGCAAACGGCTTCATCGATCTCGGAAATGCACGCGTCGATACGGATCGGCGTCGGCGCTGTGGTTTTCCCGAGGTGATTTTCGGTGCGGGGAAAACGGCGGCGGATGTCCTCGCGATCGGGCGGGCGATTTTAATCGAGGAACCGGTGCTGCTGGTGAGCCGGTCCAATGAGGAGCACTTTCGCCTGCTGGCGACGGAGTTTCCCGAGGCGCGCTGGCATGAGCGGGCGCGCTGCATCACGGTCGAGCGCGAGGCGTTTCCGAAATGCGACGGGACGATCGGCGTGATTTGCGCGGGCACTTCGGATTTGCCAGTCGCGGATGAGGCGGCGGTGACGCTGGAAATTTTCGGGCAGCGGGTGGAGCGGATCACGGATGTCGGCGTGGCGGGGATTCATCGACTGCTCGCGGAGCGCGATCGGCTGGAATCGTGCAACGTCCTGATCGTGGTCGCGGGCATGGAAGGCGCGCTGCCGAGTGCGGTCGCGGGGCTCGTGAGCAAGCCGGTGATCGCGGTGCCGACGAGCGTGGGCTACGGCGCGAGCTTCGGCGGCCTCGCCGCGCTTTTAGGAATGCTGAACTCCTGCGGCAGCGGCGTGACGGTGGTGAATATCGACAACGGTTTCGG
>JANLQB010000808.1:0-2941 GCA_031367565.1 Verrucomicrobiota bacterium | reverse complement strand
TCATGCGAAAGACCGGTGGTTCGTCTGCACTGGCTGTCGCGGGTTCGGCCGGTTCGCTCATTGGACCACGAATTCGGAGAAGTAAATCTGCGAAACCAAGTCGGACTTTAGCGCCTGGTTAAAGTTGGCCATCAAGTCGTTGCGGACCACGTTCTTCGAGCCCGGTTGTTCCAAGTCCGCCATCGTCCGCGTGCTCAGGACACTGAGTGCCACATCGAGGAGCTGCTTTTTGTTTTCGTCGATGAGTTTCTTGAGGTCGGGATTGTCGCTCAGTGTGGTGAAGCTAGTCTTCAAATAGCGCGTTCCCATCGCGCCTGAGAGGTTCACCACGACGTTTTCAAAGTCATACGAGAACGCGCCGCCGGCACCGCCGCCTTCAGCGCCTTCGCCTTTGCCATGCTCTTCCTTTCCCTTACCCTTCGCCGGCTCAGCATGCCCCTTTTTTGCCTCACTTTTTCCTTCGGGTTTCGCCGCGTGGACGATCGCCTTCTGTTCGAGCACTGCACCGCGAATTTTCGGGAGGAGTAGATACTGCGTGGTGCCAAACGAGATGGCTGGCATGAGCACGCAGACTGCGATGATCGGCACCCACGGACTGGGTGCCTTCGCGGCGGCGACCGGCGCTGCTCCATCGGCGGGCTTTTCGAGTTCGGGCGCTTTGTCGGACATGGTTGCGAGCGGTTAACGTTTCAGGTTGATGATTTCCTCAAGCATGGTGTCGGATACGGTAATGATCCGCGAACCAGCCTGGAAGCTCCGTTGCGTGACGATGAGGTTTGCAAACTCGGAGCTAAGATCGACGTTCGAGAGTTCCAGTGTGCCAATTTCGAGCTTACCGAGCCCGCCCAGTCCGGGAGTATTGTTGGCTGCCGACAGGCCGACTCCACCGATCGGCCCGGCGGCGGTGAGATTGCCGAAAAGATTCTTCCCTTCGCGGACTAGTGCATTGGGATCGCGGAAATTTTGAATGAGGACTTTCCCGCGCGTCACGATCTCGCCGTTCGTGAGCGAAATGATTACGTTTCCCTGATTGTCCACCGTGTATGCCTGCATCTTCGGCGCAGCCGCTTCGATCTGCGCATCGGTGTACGCACCACCAGTGCTATTGGTGAGGCCGTTGCCGACGGTGACGCCGAAATCAATTTTTATATCGCCCAGCGCGACGGGTGGTATCGCGGTCTGGGTAAATGTCAAAGTTCCTCCAACGACTGTCGCATCGTAAGTGGCATTTCCATCGTTAAGGCCCTGCACGCGGAAGCCATCTGTTGTGACGAGGTAGCCCGTTTCATCGAGCCGGAAATTCCCCGCACGAGTAACATATTCAAAGCCGTTCCCGGAATCGCGAACGCGAAAGAAGCCAGGACCTGAGATGCCAATATCTGTTTTAGAGCCAGTGGTTGTCAGCGTTCCCTGCGCAAAATCAGAGGTGATGCTGTTGATCTGCACGCCCGTTCCGATCTGTTTGGCCGGAGTATTTGAGCCGTTGCCCGAGGCTGGCGGCGGCGTGGAAGCCTGCAAGATATTGCTGAATGCGTCCGCATATTGCATGCGAGTTGTTTTAAAGCCGGTTGTATTGACGTTGGCGATATTATTGCCAATGACTTCCATTCCTTTTTCAAAGCTGATGAGAGCGCTGACGCCGCTCGTGAGTGATCCGATAAGTGCCATGATATTGTGGTATTTCTGAATTAGTATGTAAGGCGCTTCGAGAAGCACCGCAGGTTGTTTTTCATGGGCTAATTGTTAGTCGTCACCGCTTGGGCAAGGGTGACTGATTGAACCTTTGCAAGTTCGTAGTTTCTGCCGTCTATGGTGAGCATGGGACCGTTAGTGGCATCCACTGAGATGCCTGTGACGATCCCGCTGCTTGTGCCTGTGGCTGAAGTGCTATCGGTCACGCTCACCTTTTTTCCCAGGTAGGAGTTTGCGGTCGTGATACCCTGCGTCTTGCTGAATTCAGAAAAATCCTTGTTCAGCGTCTGCATCTGTTCCAGCGATGTGAAGCTGGCCATTTGCGAGATGAACTGCGTGTCCTCCATGGGCTTCATCGGATCCTGCGATGTGAACTGCACGGTGAGAAGCTTTAGAAAGTCATTCACGTCGAGAGATTTGTTTCCATTGATTCGCGCGCTTGCAACCGGATCGCGAAAGTTTGAGCCCTTGGCGGAGGTGATGCTGCTGATGTCCATGATGTTTTATGCGTAAAGGCGCACTCCGTTCTTCGTGGTGCTGTTTTTCGGGATTGGTGGAGGAACGCTAGGCGCTGGGTTGCGCCGGGGTAGGTATTGCTGCGCAAAGGCGTTCGCCCGTTCCTCAAATGCGCGCTGACGTCCATCGCGTTGGTGATTGAGATCCGTCATGTTTGAAGACGTCTGCGGTGACTCGAAGACTGGCTTTGTGACTTGAAGTTCGCGATCGCCGCTGCGCTGGGAAAATTGCGACCAGTTTTGCTCCAGCGCGAGGCGAAGCGGCTCGGACTCGGTGCGGATGATCGGTGTGACCTGCCCATTCGCCACGCGGAGCTGGATGGTGAGTTCCTGCCCGCCCTCGAGCTTCAGTGCGATATCCACGTGCTCCTGTCCGCTGGCGCGAAGCCGCTCCGCAGCCGCGAGCGTGTGGTTTACCACTTGGGCCACGTCGGCAGGCTGGATGCGCGCAGTGGAGGCGGTGATCGTGTTTGAAGGCGTCGATTCACTAGAAAATGTCGTCTGTAGAAATTCGGGGGTTGGAACGAGGGGGTTGTCCGGATTTTCGGAGGGTTCGTTCGCGGAGCGTTCGCGGCCATTTTCCGTGGCAAGGACTGGTGCGTGGCGAAGCGATGGCGATTCTCCAAGTGATGCCACCACGGAAGCTGTTCCATTCGGGGAGACTTCGGCAGGAGTTGCCGGTGTGGAGCTTTGCGATCGTAGTATCGTGGGAGCGGACATTGCACGGCCCGGTG
>JANLQB010000938.1:0-2867 GCA_031367565.1 Verrucomicrobiota bacterium | reverse complement strand
TTTTTCCCGAGGCGCTGACGGGCATCGGGCCGAGCGTTTCCGTGCCGCCGCCTTCGCGCTCAAAGGTGAAGCTGCCGCCGCGCAACTGGATCGATCAGACGCCCGAGGACATGAAACGGAAGAGCGCGGGCTGCCTGGATTGCCACAAGACGACCGACGCACACACGATGCACGAATCGCCGAACGTGGTGCTCGGTTGCACGGATTGTCACGGCGGAAATCCGGCGCGCGGACTGGGGATCGAGGATGCGCATGTGCGTCCGCAGAATCCGGAGTTCTGGGAAACGTCGGCGAATCCACAGAACTCGACGGTGCTGCTCAATCACGAGTCGCAGGAGTTTATCCGCTTTGTGAATCCGGGTGATTTGCGCGTGGCGGATGTGGCTTGCGGGCTTTGCCACGGCGACATCGTGAAGCGCGTGCGCAGCTCGATGATGAATCACGGCGGGATGCTGTGGAATGCGGCGGCGTATAATAATGGGGCGATCCATTTGAAGAACCCGATCGTCGGGCAGGCGTATGGCGCGGACGGGATGGCGCTGAAGCTGGAGAATCCTTTTGTGCCGACGGAAGCGGAGACAAAGCAGTTCGGCATCCTGCCTTACCTGATCCCGCTCCCGCGCTTTAACCGCAGCGAGCCGGGGAATCTTTTCCGCATTTTTGAAAAGGGTGGACTCGCGCAGCTTTCACTCGGCATCCCGACGCTCGATGAGCCGCCGGGTAAACCGGAGCGGCGACTTTCCGATCGCGGACTCGGCACGCTGAACCGCACCGATCCGGTGATCCTCGGCGCGCAGAAGACGCGGCTGCACGATCCGTTGCTCGGCTTCATGGGCTCGAATGATCGGCCTGGGGATTATCGTTCGAGTGGCTGCTCCGCGTGCCACGTGGTATATGCGAACGATCGCTCGCCAACGAACTCTGGTTGGTGGAGCAAATATGGGCATCAAGGTCTCAGTTTCTCGAAAGACCCGACGATTCCGAAGAACGAGCGCGGGCACCCGGTCTTCCATAAATTCACGCGGTCGATCCCGTCGTCGCAGTGCATGAACTGCCACATGCATCAGGGAAATCTCTTCGTGAATCCGTATCTCGGATACACTTGGTGGGATCAGGAAACGGACGGCGAGCACATGTATCCGAAGGAACAGCACGATCCGACGGATGCGGAGTTGATCCGCGCGACGGTCTCGAATCCTGAAGCGGCGGCGGCGCGCGGGAAGTGGGGCGATCTCGATTTTCTGGAGAAGGTGTCGGAGCTGAATCCGCAGTTGAAGCACACGCAATTCGCCGATTACCACGGCCACGGCTGGGTCTTCAAAGCGGTCTTTAAGAAAGACAAAAAAGGCAACCTTCTGGACCTCGACGACAAGGTTCTGCCGTTTGGCGATTTTAAAAACGCGGTGCATCTAAACGACATTCACATCAAGCGCGGGATGCAGTGCGCGGACTGCCATTTCGATGTCGATGTCCACGGTAACGGCCTGCTTTACGGCGAGCCGCGCAATGCGACGACGATCACTTGCATCGACTGCCACGGCACGGTGAACGCGCGTCCGACGCTGATGACGACCGGGGTTTCCGGTCACTTCAATCCGGCGTCGCCGACGAAGACGGACCCGGTCGATCTGACGAAAAGCACGACTCCGTGGGGACCGCGTTTTGAGTGGGAAGACATTTTGGATCCGCTCGGCAAGCCGGCGAAAAACGAGAACGGGATTCCGAAGCGGAAGCTCACACAGCACTCGACGATGTCGCCCGACATGCACTGGCAGGTGCCGCAGGTGGTGGACATTATTGATCCGTATTCGCCGAGCTACAATCCGAAGGCGCGTTACGCGAAGACGCTGGCTCGCGATGGAAAGGATTGGGGTAAAGTCCCGATGTCGCCCGAGGAGTGCAAAGCGAATCTCGCGCACAGCAACGAGAACATGGACTGCCAGATCTGCCACAGTTCATGGGCGACGAGTTGCTTCGGCTGCCACTTGCCGATGAAGGCGAATTCGCGGGTGGCTCAGAACAAATACGAGGGCGTGATCGACCGGAATTTCATCACGTATAATCCGCAGGTGGTGCGCGACGATGTGTTCATGCTCGGCATCGACGGCACGGTGAAAAAGCACCGTATGGCCGTGATTCGCTCATCGAGCGCGGTGCTCGTGGGTTCGCAGAATGCGAACCGCGAATGGTTTTACTCGCAGCAGCAAACGGTGAGCGGCGAAGGCTACGCGGGCCAGGCTTTCAATCCGCATTTCCCGCACACGACGAGCGGGAAGGGGACCACGAAAGGCTGCACCGACTGCCATCTTTCCAAGGCGAACGATAACAATGCGTGGATGACGCAACTGCTCGGCTTCGGCACGGGCACCGTGAATTTTTTCGGGCGCTACGCGTGGGTAGGCGGTGAGGAGGAATTGCATGGCGTGATCTGGACGGAACCGGAGGAGCCGCAGTCGCCGATCGGGAGTTCGTTTCACAAGACCGCATATCCAAAAAATTACGCGGAACATTTGGAGCACAAGGCGCAGTTGCAGACGGGCTACGAGCATCACGCGAGGGAGATCAACGACCTCACGCTGCGCAGCGAATACGTTTACACCGCGAATGGGCCGGCGGGCTTCGAGGTGTTCGATGTCGCGAATATTGATCAGAAAGGGTTCTCGGAACGTTTCCTCAGCGCGCCGGTTTCGCCGCTCGGGCAGAAGACTTATGTGCGTACGAAATTCGCCACGTCCGCCGCGCTGCCGAGCACGCTGCTCAATGATCCGATGCGCGTGCGGCTGCCGGTGAATGAAGAGCAGCCGATTCATCCGCTGTATGGATACGTCTTCGTGACGGATCGCGAGGAAGGGCTCGTGGTCGTGAAT
>JANLQB010000697.1:0-2649 GCA_031367565.1 Verrucomicrobiota bacterium | reverse complement strand
GCCGTTCATCCATCTCGATCGGCACGGTATTCAGCCGCGCACCGTTCGCGGGCTTTTGGGAATTTTGTATGCGCCGCTTCTTCACGACGGCTTCAGCCATCTCATCGCGAACTCGCTACCATTCGTCCTGCTCGGCGGCACTGTTCTTCTGGGCGGAAGCCGCGTCTTCTGGCGGGTGACGCTTTTCGTGGTGCTAGTCGGCGGGCTTGGCGTGTGGCTGTTTGGCGGGCGATCGACCAATCACATCGGAGCCAGCGGCCTCATTTTCGGCTACCTCGGATTTCTTCTCGCACGCGGCTACTTCGAAAAATCGCTCCCGTGGATGTTCGCCGCCTGCGTCGTGCTCATCGTTTACGGCGGATTGCTTTTCGGCGTGCTACCCATCCACGCGGGCGTGTCCTGGCAGGGGCACCTTTTCGGATTCCTCGCCGGAGTCGGCGCGGCGCGGCTGCTGTTGCCTGCGGGGAAAAAACTTCTCGTCTGAATTACAGCGCGTCCCGGAGCAGTTCGAAGATCTTCGTGTTATCGAGAAAGCCGTGGAATTTCTCCGCACCGGGACCTTTCGCGGCGGCGATCACATCTTCCGCCGTATTCAGTGCCGAGCCGATTTGAAAAGCTGCTGGTTCACTGCCCGTCGTCGGCGGTCCGTTTGGTCCGGTCGCCCAGGTCAGCGATGGATACCCGGATGCCGTCGTCCCCATCAGCGCAATGCCGTGATCCTGCCGCAGCGGATACCCATTCAGCGTCAGGCCGCCAATGGCATGCTTTCCGACGGCGACGATCAGCGATTCCTCCCCCGCGTATTTCACCGCCGTCGCGATGGCACGGTCCATGGCGAGCGTTTCATTGATCGTTCGCTCGCCCTGATTTCGCGCCGCGGCCTCCGTCACTAGTCCCGCGTCCACGATCAGCAAATAACCGCGCCCGTTCACCTGCAAAAACTCGATCGCCCGCCGCACCATATCCGAAAGGGAAGGCTGCTGGCTTGCACCTTCGATGTCGTCGGTAAAGGCCATCGCGCCCGGCGAAAAAACGCCCACGATTCCGCCGCCGCGATACGTCGAAGTATTCTCAAGATCTGCCTTATTTCGTAAAATATCGCATCCCTTCTTTTGCAATTCGGCGAGCAAATCGCGCCCGTCCTTTCTGACTCCGGACTGCGGCGCTGGCAGGAAATTTTGCGAACCGCCGCCCAGCGCTACGTCCACCCGGGCAGAGTCTATGAGTTGTGCGGCGATGGTATCGCGATCCTTGGCGTCAGCGAGGTGAGCGAAAAAGGCGGCGGGGGCGGGATCGGTCAGTTGTCCGTTGGAGATGACGCCAACCGTCCGGCCCTGCGCCTTGGCCATTTCCAGCAGAGTGCGCAGCGGCTGGCCCCGGTAATCGAACGAGACATTGCGGTGATTCACCTTTTCGCCCGTCGCCAGCGCAGTCGCTGCCGCAGCGGCATCCGGCACGGCAAAATCCCGCGCTGAGTTGGCCACCAATGCGGTGTAGGGAAAAGAATCCAGCGCCAGCCGGTGGTCCGCGCCATTTTCATAAAGCCGCGCCACGGTGAGGTGGCGCGTGACCATTCCATCGCTCACGAAAACCACGATCCCGAAGTGCTTTTGCACGACCCAGACTTGGAAATAGAGAACCCCGATCGCTACGAAAACCAAAAGGCAAAAAAGCGCGAGCAATTGGTTGCGAAGCTTCATGAAAATAAAAGAGCGCGGATTCAACGGACCACGGCGCGGAATGGCAATGTCCGAATTCCTGCTCAAAGTTCGGACGCTCGGAGGCGTGACTTGGCCGTCCGCGAGCGCAAGGATGTGACGACGGCGGCGGCGTGCAGATCCGGCGGGAAGGTCGGATAAAACACGCGTTCGAACGTGCCGGATCGGCAAACCAGCGTCACTCGCCGCAGTAAACGCGTGGAGCCGACGGTGAACGTCGGAAGCGAAAGTGCGTCGGCGAATGCGAATGTTTCATCGCTCAATAAATCGAACGGCAGATGCAGGCGCTCCCGCACTTCCTGCTGGTAGTCCGTGGACTGGGAACTGAGACCAAAGACCTCCGCACCGAGTTCGAGAATCTCAGCATGGTAATCGCGAAAGCCGCACGATTCGGGAGTGCAGCCACGAGCCCCCGGGATTTCATCCCAACCCCGCGGAAGTGGCACGCCTGGGCGGCCAGTCAGTGGATACCCATAGAGCACGACCAATCCCGGACGGGTGCCGAGATGAACGTGATCGGAAGACGTGGCCTTCAGCGCCAGATCGGGAAGGGGTTGGCCGTCAAGATGCGCGCATGCTCCGTCGTCCACCGGGACGTGGAGGCTCGCGGGGAGTTGCGAGAAGGGCCATCGCTCAATTTTGAAAACGGACGAACCGGAGACCGGATCTCGAATTCTAGATCAGCGTCAGTTGCCCTACTTGTTCGGGTTTTCGCTTTCCTCTGTGGATTTACCCCAGATGATGTCACCCGGCTGCACGGGCCATTTGAATTGTCCGTTTTCCTCCAGGATGTCCTTGCCTTCGACGAGTTCCGCATGGCCGTCCAAAAAGGTGATGACACCGAATCCATTGTAACGAGCCACGAAAGACTTCGCGCTCCCTTTCGGGCTGCTATCGTAACCCGGCTGCTGTTTCATCGCCTTCGTTTCAC
>JANLQB010000696.1:0-4796 GCA_031367565.1 Verrucomicrobiota bacterium | reverse complement strand
ACAGTGTCCGTAGTCGATGGCATGCAAGGCTGCGGTCTGCGCACTCATCACGATTTCGCCGTGCTCAAAAGTGAGCACGTCCGTGGGGCCGGGGATGCCCATGAACTCGACGTGCAGCCGCGCGATGGTGCGGTCGGAGACGATGGCGACGCTGATTTCTTCCAGCGATTTCAGGGCGAACTTTCCGTCCGCACTTTGCTCACGGCATTTCTTCAAGGCGAGCGGGGCGAGCTGGCGCAGCCACGCGACGTTCAGCGGGAGCGCGCGCTGGCGATTTTGCAGGATGATTTGCGAGATCACGCCGCCGAGATCGGGCGCGAAGATTTATTCTGCGGCATCGGCGTGTCGTGCCTCTCCGTGGCCCGATCCGAGGGATACGACACGCGCGTGTGCATCATGCTTTGCAGGGTGAACTTGAAGCTTTCGGAAAGGATCTCGAGTTCGCGCATCGTCAGGTCGCACTCCTTGAGTTGGCCGTCGATGAGGCGCTTCTGGATGATGTCGGTCACGAGTTGGTCGATCTTTTGCGGGGTCACGCGTTCGAGACTGCGCGAGGCGCTTTCGATGGAATCCGCGAGGCTGATGATGGCGCATTCGCGCGTCTGCGGCTTCGGCCCCGGATAGCGGAAGCTCTCTTCGCGCACTTCCGGGATGTCGTCCTCGCGGATGTTCATGATCTTGCTGCCCGCGCGCTGATCGTCCTGCTGCTGCTGCGCGCGGCGGTAGAAATAGATGATCGTCGAAGTGCCGTGGTGCTGCTGGATCACGTCGATGATCTGCTGCTTCAGCCCGTGCGTGAGCGCGAGATCCACGCCCTCTTTCACATGCGCAATGATGATGAGCGCGCTCATGGTCGGCGCGAGATCGTCGTGCGGATTGCGGTCGCGGCGCATGTTTTCGGTGAAGTAGTCGGGCTTCACGAGCTTGCCGATGTCGTGAAAATACGAGCACACGCGAACCATGACGGCGTTTGCCCCGATCGTTTCGGCGGCAGATTCCGCGAGGTTCGCGACGACGAGGCTGTGCTGATAGGTGCCGGGTGCTTCGATCATCATGCGCTTGAGGAGCGGGTGATTCAGGTCGGCGAGTTCGAGCCACGAGATGTCCGTGGTGACGCGGAAAAGCGACTCGAAAACCGGCAGCGCGCCACTGACGACGAAGGCCGTGAGGATCGCGCCGCCGACGGCGATGAGACTCTGCCAGCCGATCATTTTCCAGTTCGTATCGAACATCGAATCCAGGGCAATCGGCCCGATCCAGCCGAACATGAGCGCGAGCAGCCAAGTGGCAAATCCAACGAAAATCCCCGCCCAAATGAGTTGCGCGCGCCGCCGGACACGAAGCGTGACGAACACGGCGACGAAGCCCGTGATGAGACTGATGACGAGGAAACGCGCATCGATCGAGCGGTGCAGCATCGAGCCCCAAAGGCTGACGAATGTCGCGGCAAACAGTCCGCGGTTTCGCCCGAGAAGCACGGAGAGCGTGAGCGGCGCGAGCGAAAAGGGGAGCGCGAGCCGCCAAAGCTGTTGCAACTCCAGCCCGCTCATTTGCCCGGCAGGAACCATCTCGCTGTGGAGGACTTGATTGTCCGCAGTGATAAGCACGATTTTTATCGCCGCGAGATGCACAAAACAGACGGTGAAGATGAGCGCGACACAGGAATTGCTGGCGAAGGATTTTTCGTGATTGATCCAGAGCTGAGCGAGCGCGGTGAGGAAGATGAGGCCGGCGATGAACCCTTTCTCCGGTGGCTGGTCGATGCTGTCGGAGTAAATCAGCGCGAGCAGCCCGAGCATGAAAATCGTGAAGAGCGCGATCTTTGCCGAGGCACCACATTCGAGCGTCTGCATGAGTTCGCTCTCACTGCGCCTGCGTCGTAATTTCGAGCAGGCGAGTCCTTTTTTAACGAGACGCTGACGTTCTAAGAAACCTAGCATTGGCTGGGCACGGGCAGGATCGTCGGGGCAGGAGACGGTGAAATCAACGCTTTGTTTCGCCCGCCCGATCCAATCGGCGAGGAGTTGCCGTTTGTTCCAGATGATCTTTTACCCACGCGTGGATCGCAAACCAGTTCGCGGGAGCGAGACTCAATAAACGTCCCGCTTGTAGCGTTTCTCTTTCTTTATCGCGTCGATGAATTCCTTCGCCTGCTCGGGCGTCTTGCCGCCATGCACTTCGGCGATCTTGAGTAGCGCGGCGTCCACATCGGCGGCCATGCGGTTCTTGTCGCCACACACGAAAAAGTCCGCGCCTTCCTGGAGCCAAGCCCAGATGTCCGCGCCGCGCTCTTCCATGCGATGCTGCACGTAGATTTTGCGGTCTTGATCGCGGGAAAACGCGAGGTCGAGCCGCAGCGCGCCGTCGTTCACCCATTTGGTAAATTGCTCGCGGTAGAAAAAATCCTGCGCCTCCCGCTGCTCGCCGAAGAACAGCCAGTTCTTCCCCGTCGCCCCGCTCACGACGCGCTCTTCCACAAACGCGCGGAATGGCGCGACGCCGGTGCCTGGCCCGATCATGATGATCGGCTTCGATTTATCCGGCGGCAGGAAGAAATGCTTTTGCTGCGACTGAATGAAAACGCCCGCCGTCGTTTCGCCGTCCCAGCGCTCCGCCATGAACGTGGACGCGGCCCCTTTCCGTGCGCGGTCCCGGATCGAATATTGCACCGTGGCGACCGTGAGATGCACCTCGTCGGGGTGCGCATTTAGGCTCGAGGCGATGGAGTAAAGACGTGGCGGCAGCTTGCGCAGGAACTTCACAAATTCCTCCGGCTCGAAGCGCGCCTGCGGTTGGCTTTTCAGTAGGTCCACGTAGTCGTAGCACTCGTTTTTTCCCGTCAGGAATTTCTTCAAATCATCCGCCTTTTCCGGCGTGAGCAGCGGAGCGAGATCGCTCGCGCCTTTCGTCGCGCAGGCTTCGACGAATTTTTTGTCCGCAAACGTGATCGCGTAATCGCTGAACAGCGCGGCGCGCAGCGGCTTCGGCGTGCCATCGCGACCAGTCACGGGTTCATCGCCCTTCGCCCCGAGCGCGGCCACCAGTTCATCCGTGAGCGCGGGGCAATTTGTGACCACGAGGCCGAGCGCATCGCCGGCGATGTATTTGAGGTCCGAACCAGCCAGCGAAATCTCGTGATGCCGCGTGTCTTTTTCCGAAGCGTCGCCCGTCAGTTTGACGTTTGCCGTGTGGCGGGCGGGGAACGGGTTTTTGTTCGAGTAGGGGGAGGCGGGTGTGGTTTCGTTGGGCATGGCGGGCGGGAGATTAAGCAAGCGCCGGCCTTCCGGGCAAGCTCGCCCAACTGCGCCCTTGCCGCATCGCCGCCCGTTTGCGAGAAAGCGCGATGATGTCTCCAGCCGATGTTCAGCGCCTGCAATCCGCCATTCGCAACGTCCCGGATTTCCCAAAACAAGGCATCCTCTTCAAAGACATCACGCCCATCCTCGGCGATGGCGAACTGCTCCGCATCGCGGTCGATGGCTACATTGCCGCTGCCCGCGCGGCAGGTGCGGAAAGGATCGTGGGCATCGACGCGCGCGGGTTCATCTTCGGCGCGGCGGCAGCTTACGAGATGGGGATCGGTTTCGTGCCGGTGCGGAAAAAGGGCAAACTGCCGTACCACTGCGATTCGGAGGCTTACGCGCTGGAGTATGGCGAGGCGGTGATCGAGATGCACGTCGATGCCGTGCGGCCGGGCGAGCGCGTGGTCGTGATGGATGACCTCCTGGCGACCGGCGGCACGGCGGGCGCGGCGGTGAAGCTGATTGAGCGGATCGGCGGGAAAGTCGTCGCCGCAGTATTTTTGATCGAGCTTGGATTTCTCGAAGGGCGCAAGGCCCTTGGAGCGACCAGAGTTGAGTCGCTGCTCACTTACTAAAATCCGCAGGTCGCCACCGGGGCGGCGAGCTTACCAAGCGCCCGGCACGCGTTTGGCTGAATTATGTCGCCTGAGCGATGCAATCTCGCCTGCTCAAAAAACCTCTAATTGCGGCGCACCAATTTGGAAACTGGCTTGCGAAAGAGAATTTTTTCTTTGGCAAACTGATCGGCTCATCGGCCACGATCGTCTCGCTCGGCCGTGCCGTTTCAGACGCACTCGCGGAGGCGGAGAAGGAGAAAGTCATCCATCTCGATTTCGCCGAGCGCCAGAGCGGCGCGGCGTAACGCTATTTCGGTGCGAGGTCGGACGGTTTCACGCCCTTCTTGTGGCCGTCGAAACCGTAAAACGTCGGGGTGAATTCACCGACGATCGCGACATCCGCTTTCGCGGGAACTTCGAGGCCGGTGAAAGAATACGCGGCATTCACGATGAGCCGGCGGAGACCTTCGTTCGCGAGGTCGGTCGATGAGCCGAGCGTGGTGCAGAGCACTTTGTTGCCCTTGCCAAATTCGTTGTCGTTCACGCGCGTCCACGCAACCGCCATCATCGGCTCGTTCACGCCTTGCTCCTCCTTGTCGTTCGCGCGTTTCTTTTGGTAATCGGCGGGCGCGGTGTCCGCGGTCATCCCTCGCAAAACCTGCCCCCGAACGAGGATCTTCGCGTCGGCGGGCGGATAGGCTTCATACACGTCGGTGTCGCCGAATACCTGTCCGACGCCGCGTAAGAGCGGATGGCTCTCCGCGCCGGGCTCGATCACGCCGAGCGTCGCTTCCTTTTTGTGATTGCCCCAGTGGCTCACCCACGTTTCGCCGAGCACCGCTTTCCCGAAGCCGCCGCCCTTGTTCCAATTGAAGTTTTCATACGCGCCCTTCAGTCCAGAAAATGAGTGGGTGCTCGTGCGCAGGCCGATCACCGG
>JANLQB010000693.1:0-13450 GCA_031367565.1 Verrucomicrobiota bacterium | reverse complement strand
TGCGTGCGCCGAAATCCCACTGCCAGCATCGCGTTGGCGTTAGGTGCAGGTCTGGCCATTGGCCTTCTGGTGCGTGCCTTGCGCCCGGAGCCCACCCCGCAGCATCGAGTCGCCCGGCTCCTCGAAGATTTCGAACATCGCCTGCGCGACGCGACGGGGCCGATCCTGCGGAAAGCCAGCGCGCTGGCCAGCGATGGGCTGGAGGCGGCGCAGGATGGAGGCTCCCGCGCCGAGAGCCTGCTTTCGGACGCGACCCGTCGCGTGCGGCGGCTGTTTTCCTGAAGAGCCAGTGAATGCCACATTCGCGCAAGCGATTGGCGAGATTCACTAGTCCCGAAATAGGTAGCCTGTTTTGCCGACTCCACCGCTGAAATGGCACCGACTCGAAAGGGTCGCTGCCGTTTCTTTTTTTAAGGAGTCGTCCGTCGCTGTGAGCTGCCCCGGCACGTTCGCATGGATGGAACCACGACGACCACACTTCGCCGCGATGCGTTGTCGGAATCCATATCATCCAATGAGCGGTATCCGCATCAAGAGCACGCGGTTGCTCAATCAGACGAGTTCTTTCCCCCGCCGCCGGCTGGGTCGAAGAATTCACCCATCCATTTCCGCCGCCGCAACGATCCAGGAGATGCTATGACTAAACTCGAAATCAAAGGCTCCTGGAACGAAATTAAAGGCAAATTGAAGCAAAAGTATGCCGAACTCACGGACGACGATCTCACCTTTGCCGAGGGCAAGGATGATGAACTGGTCGGTCGCCTGCAAAAAAAGCTTGGGCGCACGAAAGAGGAAATCCGCGCGGAAATCGGCGCGCTTTAAGACCTCGAACCATCACCCATGAAACCGGGCGGCGTGGACTCGCGGGAGTCTGCGCCGCTCTTCGTTTTTTTTGAAGCTATGCAGCACGGAGCGTTGGGCGTTTGATCGGGCTCGCATGAAAGTCCCTCTCCTCGCCGGTTTCCTGACGCTCCTCGCTCTGCACGCGATTTCTTTGCGCCGCGGCGGTCAGCGGCGCGTGATGATTTTGCAACGCGGGTTCATCGTCACGGGAGGCGAAAAATTTCTCGAACCCCGCGAAGCTGCGCGCACGAAACTGCACACCGTTCTCTTGCGAAAAGTGACGGAGTTTCTTCCAAGAAAATGAACGCGACCTTGCCCAAAAAGATCGCCGTTATCGACGACGAGCGGACCGTGCAGGCGACGCTCACCGCCGTTTTGCAGCGGCACGGATACATCGTGGAAAGCGCGCCGAATGCCGCGCAAGGCCGGCAGCTCATCGCGCAGATGCAGCCCGATCTCGTAATGCTCGATCTCGGGCTGCCGGATGCCGACGGGCTCGAGGTGCTGCGCGAGTTAAAGGCCGCGCGGCCGGACTTGCCGGTGATGATTCTCACCGCGCACGATTCGCTGGCGAACGCGATTGAGTCGATCAAGCTCGGCGCGTTTCATTTTGTGCCAAAGCCGTATGCGGTCGAGGAGTTGATCGTCCTCTGCGCGCGCGCGCTCGAGCAGCAGGCGCTCGTGGCGCAGACGATGAAGCTGGAAAGTGAAAAAGCGCAATTGCAGGTGAAGCTGCGCGCCGCAGAGGAGCAGCTCGCGCCGGTGGCGATCAGCCGGCGGATGCGCGAAGTGGAGCAGCTCATCGCGCGGGTCGCACCGACGATGGCGAACGTGCTGCTCACGGGCGAGAGCGGCGTGGGCAAGGAAGTTTTCGCGGAGCAATTGCACCGCCGCAGCGCGCAGGCAGGCCAGGCCATGGTGAAGCTGAATTGCGGCGCGTTTCCCGCGAACATGATCGAGGCGGAACTTTTCGGCTACGCAAAGGGCGCGTTCACCGGCGCAGTCACGGCGTTTCCCGGCATGCTCGCGGAGGCCAATGGCAGCACGCTTTTTCTGGATGAGATCACGGAGATGCCGGTCGAGTTGCAGACGCGTTTTCTGCGTGTGCTGCAGGAGCGCGAGTATCGCCCGCTCGGCACCACGAAAAGCCGCCCCGTCACCTTTCGCCTCATCGCCGCGACGAACCGCGCGCCCGCCAGCGCTGTGCAGGATGGGAAGCTGCGCCAGGATTTGTATTTTCGCCTAAAGACCTTCGAGATCGAAATCCCGCCGCTGCGGGAACGACGCGAGGATTTGGCGAAACTCACGGACACTTTCCTGCACCGCTTTGCGCGGCAACTCGGTAAAGCGCCGCCGCAGATCGACCCGGACGTGCTGGAGCTTTTGCGCGCCTATCCCTGGCCGGGCAATGTGCGTGAACTGCAAAACGCGATCGAACATGCACTCGTGCTTTCTGACGATGCAGTGCTCCGCGCCCGGCATCTGCCGCGCGAAATCCAGACGCCCGATCTCGCGCCTTCACCGATGATGCGCTCGTCGGCGCCGGTGTCTTTCGTGGAGGCGGAACGCGAGGCGCTCCTCGAAGCGCTCCGCCGCGCCGACGGTAACAAGGCAAAGGCGGCCCGCCTCCTCGGCATTCATCGCGCGACGATCTACGCAAAGATCAAGGAGTTCGGTCTGTCGGTCTGAGTTCGGCTTCGCATTCCAGACGCAACGCCGTCTAACTCGCCCGGCTGCAGGCGGGCTTCGGAATGAGCGGGAGAAGATTCGCCTGGACGGACTTTTACATCCGGCGACCGCCGCTGGAACGAACGGCAAATCATGCATTCAATCCGCGTCGGGCCGTGTCACCCCATTTTGTCTCGAACGAACGCGTTCATTCTGGCCGAACGCCGGGTTCGGTGAGATCCATGAAGGCTTGATTTAAGTGTCGCGTCTCTTCGGCGAAGGCGGTGATTTGGGCTCCGGCGGCGATGGCGGTTTGGAGGATGGTATTGAGGCAGACTTGGTGGCGCTCGATCGTGAGGGTATAGCGGGGCTCGGTGGGTAGCGGCGGGGTGATACGCAGGATGCCGGGGATTTTTTGGAGTTCAGCGATGGCCGTGGGATGCTCGGTGGCAAGTGTGAGCTGGTAGTGGGCGGTGGTGCCTTCACTTTGCGTGACTAATCCTCGCATGGTGCCGGTGTATTTGACGGTGCCACGATCCATGATGGTAACGTGATCGCAGAGGGTAGCCAGTTCGCTGAGGATGTGGCTGCTGATGAAGATGGTTTTTCCGAGGCGGCGCAACTCTTCCAATATCTCCATGAGTTCGATGCGGGCGCGCGGGTCCAAGCCGCTCGCTGGCTCATCAAGTAGTAAGAGATCGGGGTCGTGGACTAAGACTCGGGCCAGACTCACTCGCTGCTGCATTCCGCGCGAGAGGCCGGAGATGAGGTCGTTTTTTCGCCCGGCCATGTCGGTGAGGGCGAGGACGTCGGCGATGGTTTTGTCGCGCTCGGTCTGGCGGATGCCGTAGGCGGCTCCGAAGAAGTCGAGATACTCGAAGACGGACATCTGGCGATACATGCTGAAGTGATCGGGCATGAAGCCGATGCGGCGGCGGACGGTTTGGCGGTCGGCGACGATGTCGTGGCCGAAGAGGCGGGTGGTGCCGGTTTGCGGGCGGAGAAGCGTGGCGAGGACTTTGAGCGTGGTGGTTTTGCCCGCGCCGTTCGGGCCAACGAAGCCGTGGATGCTGCGCGCGCCGACGGTGAAGCTGACGCCGTTCAGCGCGAGGTGCGTCGTGTAGCGATGCGAGAGGTTTTGGATGTCGATGACGTGGGGTGTGTCACTCATGGCTCAAGGTTTGATAAGATCCTGTAGGTAAAGCACGCGCCCTTGCTGGTCGGGGAAGCGGGGGTCTTGCACGCGGAAGCTGTCGGGGAGCGGGGCGTAGAGGAAGAGCTGGATTTGATCCGGCGGAAGCGCGGGGGCGGTGATGACGTTTGGGAGGCCTTCGATGGTGCCGAGGGCGCGGGCGATGAGGATTTTTCCCGCGTTTTCCATCCAGATGGTGTCGCGATTGTCGTTCTGCTCTTCACTTCCGAAATAAGCGCGGCCTGCATACCCGCTCGCGTTGAAACGGGTGAAGGTTTCTTCGGTAAAGAACGCGGATTCGGCCATGCCCTGGCCATCGCGGATCCAATAGGTTCCGTCGAGTTTCAGATTGTAGTAGAGCGTGCCGTAGCGTGCCCAGGCTTGCAGGACGGTCTTGGGAAATCCGGTGCCGGGCACGATGACGAGGCTTTCGAGCGCGCCGGTGACGTTTACTTTGCACTCCTGCACGGAGACCTCGGTGTGATCGCTGGTGAGGACTCCGCGGTGGACGAATGGGCGCGTGGAGAAGAGCGGGATGTCCACGTCGAAATGGCCTTCGCGTCCGTTTGTGATCGTGCCGTTCACGGAGTCAAACTCGGTGGCGGTGGCGTAGAGATTCGCGGGACCGGCGTGAGCGAGTCGGTAGGTGTCGCCGCGCGTGACGAAGGCGCTGATCCACTGCGTCACGTCGTGCCGTCCGTCGCCGAGGCTGCGGGCGATGGCGAGGGCGCGGATCTGGGATTTTTCTCCTGCGCCACGGCGTCCGGTGAAGGCGAATGCGCCGCCGAAGCCGACGACGAGCGCGAGGAACAGCGCAAGGGAGCGGAGCCACGGGATTTTTTTCGACCACCGATAGTGGACGGGGCCGACGGCGATTAGATACGCGGCGGTGAGCAAATAAATCAGCCACCAAGCGATCTTGGGTTTCGTGAGCGAGGCGAGGATCTGGAGAAGCTGCTGTTCGAGGCTGTAGATGAGGGTGCGGGAATTGGTGCGCAGCTCGGACGCGGGGAAGCCGTGGTCGGTGAGGTATTGTTCGGACAGTTCGGCACGGGTGATTTCGTGGCGGATGACGCGCGGGTGGGTGTTGAGAAGGGCGAAAGCTTCGGGGAAGGCGGGGAATTGTCCATCCGCGCCGCGCAGGAGATGCACGGCCCCGCCGCGTCGGAGCCAATCGAGGAAGGCCTCGCGCCGGGCGGGTTCCCAGCGTGGGAGATGATCGAGGGCGACGGCGGAGAGCGCATCGGTTGCGGCGACGGTGGTGGGAAAAAGGTCATCGGGAAACACGCGGAGGCCGCCCGTTTTCGCGAAAGGATCCTGCGGATCGAGCAGCAGCACGCGTGCGGGCGCGCCGTCCTGCGCGCCGTCGATCTTTTCGCTCCCGTCTTTCCACCGCAGATGCCAGTCGCTTCCCGCCTGGCCGACGAACACCGGAAACTGCACCCAGCGCTGCGTGCCCGCCGCGAGATAAATGGGCTGGACGACCGGCGCGCCCGTTGCTTTTTCGAGCCCGCGGCGATTTTCCAGCGCGAGTTGCCCCTCAAACGCGCGCGCGTCCGGATTTGCGACGAAGATCGAGAGGATATTGAAATACCCGACGCGCACGCGCCCATCGAAGCCCCACCGCTTTTCCCGAATCTCCAGCCCGGAAGCCGCGCCAGCGCAGAGGAGGAGCAGGATGAAAACGCGGAGCTGGCACATGAGATCGCGCGGACGGTGGCAGGGAAGCGCCGCGAGCGCGAGTGCCGCTTATTCCCCTCATTTTTAGGGTTCGCCGGAACACGATCCCGACGTTGTTTTTCGTTGCCACCGAGGGCGTTCTAAACAACATTCGCCCCCTTTTCCCAATACGGACCGACATCTATGTACCTCCTTGCAACCAGTTTTTTCGAGAGTTCCGGCATCTCACTCTCCCTCGTCTGCGCCGGCATCGGCCTCGCGGTCGCTCTTTATTTGATCAAAACCATCATCGCCTCGCCGGCGGGAAATGAGCGGATGAAAGAGATCGCCGGCGCGATTGAGGAAGGCGCGAAGGCTTATCTCGGACGGCAGGTGCGCTCGATCGCGGTGATCGCGGTGGTGATCGCGGTGCTCGTCGCCTGGTTTAAGGACAAGGAAACGGCCATCGGCTTTGTGCTCGGCGCGGTGTGTTCGCTGGCGGCGGGTTTTATCGGAATGCGCATCGCGGTGCTCGCAAATGTGCGCACGGCGCAGGGCGCGGTTACGAGCCGGAAGAAGGCGATGGCGGCGGCCTTCAACGGCGGCGCGGTGACGGGGCTGCTCGTGGTCGGACTGGCGTTGCTTTCGGTGGGCGCGTTTTGGGTGGTGATGAGCAAATCGAGCCCGGACAAGGCCCTCTCCAGCCTCGTCGGCGTGGCGCTCGGCGCTTCGCTCATCTCGGTGTTCGCGCGTCTCGGTGGCGGGATTTATACAAAGGCAGCGGACGTCGGCGCGGACCTCGTCGGCAAGGTCGAGCAGGACTTGGAAGAAGACGATCCACGCAACCCGGCGACGATCGCGGACAACGTGGGCGACAACGTCGGCGACTGCGCTGGCATGGCGGCGGACGTTTTTGAAACGTACGCGGTTTCGCTGATCGGCGCAGTGCTCGTGGGCGCGCTCACGGCGGGCCTTGGCGCTCCGGTCATTTTCCCATTCGTCATCGGCGGACTCGCGATCCTCGCCTCGATCGCGGGCGTGATTTTCGTGAACGTCACAAACCTCAAGCCCGCGTCCGCGCTCATGGGCGGCGTGCTGCTCAGCGCCTTGCTGTGCGCGGCGATGTTTTATCCGGTCACGACTTCGATGTTCCCAAACGGCCTCACCGTGAAAGACATCCTGAGCGGCGGTGAACAGACGTTTTCCGCCGGTAGCATTTACTTCGCATCCGTCGTCGGCCTGCTCATGACCGGCGTCGCCGTGCTCATCACGAATTACTACACGTCCACCGAATACAGCCCCGTCCGCAAGATCGCGGCGGCCAGCGAAACCGGCCACGCCACGAACATCATCGCCGGCATCGCGATGGGCCAGATGGCCACGGCACTGCCCGTGATTTTCATCAGCGCCAGCATCTGGCTCAGCTACGCGAACGGCGGGCTCTATGGCATCGCGATCGCCGTCATGGCGATGCTCTCGATGGCGGGAATCATCATTTCGCTCGATGCCTTCGGCCCGATCACCGACAACGCCGGCGGCATCGCCGTGATGAGCGGTCTGCCAAAGGAAGTGCGCGCCATTACCGACGATCTCGACGCGGTGGGGAATACCATGAAAGCCGTCACCAAAGGCTACGCCATCGCGTCCGCCGGACTCGCGGCGATCGTGCTCTTCGGCTCCTACTTCGTCGATCTGAAGCACCATTTGGAAACCGTCCGCCACCTCACCGGTCCCGCGCTCGAAGCCGCGCTCTCCTTTTCTCTGAAAGATCCGAAGGTCATCATCGGTCTCTTCATCGGCGGACTGCTGCCGTATCTTTTCAGCGCCTTCAGCATGAGCGCCGTCGGTCGCGCGGCAGGCGCGGTCGTCACGGAAGTCCGTCGCCAGATTAAGGCGAAGCCCGGCATTCTCAAAGGCACGGACATTCCCGACTACGCCGTCTGCGTGGACATCGTCACGAAAGCCGCGCTCAAGGAAATGATCATCCCCGCGCTGCTCCCGCTCATCGTCGTGCTCGCCGTGGCCGCGATGCCGGACGGTGCGAAAATGCTCGGCGGCGTGCTCGTCGGCTCGATCGTCACCGGTCTTTTCATGGGCATCTCGATGACCAGCTCCGGCGGCGCTTGGGACAACGCGAAGAAGTATATCGAAGAAGGCCACCACGGCGGAAAAGGCAGCGACGCGCACAAGGCGGCGGTCACCGGCGACACCGTGGGCGATCCTTACAAGGACACGTCCGGCCCGGCCATCAATCCGATGATTAAGGTCGTGAATATCGTCGCGATCCTGATCATCCCGATCTTTTTCTAAGGGACGACTGGGTTGAGCGCGCCGTTGCAAACTCTCGCCAAATGCAGGGTGCCGTTCTTGCTGACTGGCACGCACGCATTCCTCGCGCACACCAACCCCGAGGACACGTCGTTTGATGAAGTCGAATGCGCCATCGATGCCGAGCAAGAGGCGCAAATCACCGAGCATTTTGGAAGCAACGAATGGAGCCTCGTCTATCGCACGCCGCTCTTCGCGAAATTCCGTCTGCTCAGTACCGGCACACCGACCGTAAAGGTGCTTTTTCTGGATCCCACCACGTTTGAAAAATTACGTGAAGGCAGTTTAGAGCGCATATTTAGCGGCTTCAAGATGCGCGTCCCATCGCTCCTTCATGTGATCGCGATAAAGCTCCAAACCATCAAGAACGAGCCCGATCGCGAGGTGGAAAACCTTCCCGACATCCTCACCTTTTTGCGAATCAACAAGGGGCGATGGAAGGAGGACGAACTGGATGCGGTCTGCAAGCGTTTCGGGCCTCGGGGAATCTACATCCGAATCGCCCAGCGCCTGCTCACCTAGTCCGCCTTGGCGGCCGCGCGCTCGTAAAGTTTCGCGATCTTCAGCAGCAGCGCTTCGATCTCGCGATAGTAGGTGTCTTCAGCTTTCGAGGCTTTTGAGTCGCGGAGCTTCGCGAGTTCGATTTCGAGTGCGTCGCGCTCGGCGCGGATCTCAGCGGAAAGTGCGCGCTCTTCGGCGTTGCGTTGCAGATGGACTTGATGCGCGCGCAGACCGTCCGGCGGTGCCCCGTCTTTCGCTTTTTTAACCGCGCGGACTCCGCGGAAAAAGTCGGCGGGCGTGCCTTTGGCGTCACCGTTGTCTTCGAGTAAAGAATGCTCCGTGGCGATGCGGCCTTCGTCTTTGTAAAACACCGCGACGCGTTGGGCCGCAGTGAGCCAGGCTTCGAGGATGGAAGTTTGCCCGTCCTTGTCGAGATCGGCACTTGCGTCGCTCATCGCCTCGGCGAGGTATTTTCCAAAGCGCGAGTAGTTCCGCTCCGAGCCGCTGCGCGTGGCGGTGACGATCACGCGGCCCGGAGCGGACAGCGGGGCGAGGAAGGCACCGCTGCTGGAGAAGCAATTGATGAGCACGAGCGGGCGATGGAATGGGGTAAGCCATGACGCGTATTCCGACGCCGCGAGATCGTCGCCGGTGAGATTAAACTTCGCGTCTTTCGCTTCCGAGTTCCCGTGGCCGAGCAACACGACCCAAAGTTCAGACGCGCCATCTTTCGGCTCCTCGCGAAGTGCGGCGCGCAACTGACCGAGACTTTCCGCCGCCTTGTCATCGAGGCCGATTACGCGCGTTGAAGCTCCGGCTGATTCGCCGACCTGCTTCCAATTCTCCGCCCATTTCGCAAACGCCTCCGAATACTCCGCCTCCCCACCCGCGCCCGCGACCACGATGAGCGAAACCTTTTCCGCCGCGAAGCCACACGCCGCCAAGCCCAGCCAAAGCGCCGCCGCAAATCTCCGCCACTTCGATGTTCGATGTTCGCTTTCGATTTTCACGCGAGTCCTTTCTTCCTGCGAAGTCCCCATTCCGCAACGAAACACGCCAGCGCGAACAAAAACATCGCAGGCGTGTGCCAGATCGGCCGTGTCCACGTTTCCGTCACCGGCGCGCGGCGCGACGGCAGCTCGCGCACAAATTCATCGAGCTTCTCAGGAGCGACGACTTGCCCGCCGGTCTGTGTCGCGAGCGATTCCATGAGTGCCCGATTCGGAGTGAGCGAGCGAAATTCCGCGGCCGCCAAATCCGTGCTCCATCCCGCCCGCGCCTTACCCGCGACCGCCCCGCTCTGATCCGTCACCGTCGCGTCTACGCGATACCCGCCGCTCTCGCGCGGCACATACGACGCCTCGTAGAGCCCAGCTTCATCCGCCGATGCCTCCGCTGGCAGCGTGACCGTCGCACTCTCGCCCGCGCGCCCGACGGCCTGCACGGTGATGTTCACCGTCGCATTATCGAGGGCTTGAAATTTCGCATCGCGCGCCCGCACCTGAATCTGCATCGCCTGCGCATCCGGCTTCGGCTCTAGGCGCACCTCGACGTTCGCACCGACATCCGCCACGAGCCACCGCGTCATTTGCCGCCACGCGCGTTCGAGATCTTTCATCCGCGCTTCATCGCCGAGACCCGATTGCCAGAAATCGCCGATCAACATCGAGGCCGTGCGCCCGCGCCCAAATCGCTGTGTGAGCAGCGCGGGAAACTGATGCTCCCCATCCGTCACCGTCGCCACCACCGTCGCTGCCGGCTTCGCTTCGCCCGCGTGATTCAGCACGTCGAACGCCGGTAAATCCGCGAGCCGCTTTTCCTCATCCGGCTCCCTCGCGCGCAGCCGCGCCCACGGTTGCAGCCAGCCTTCGCGCGTGAGTGCGAGGCGCAGTCCTGTCGCGGGCACCGCCGCCTCCACGCGATCGAGATACACCGGCAGCATGTCGCCGATCGCCGTCCGCTGAAACCCGCCATCGTGAAACGATTCCGCGCCGCCGAGCATCATCAAACTGCCGCCGCGCTCGGACACAAATCGCTGCACGAGACTCATCTGATCCGCCGTGAAAAACGCGGCCTCCAAATCGTCGAGGATCACCGCCTCGTATTTGAAAAGCTCCTCTGCCGTCTTCGGAAAACCGCCCTTCAATTCAAACTCATCCTCCGTATTCAACCGCACGAGCACTGGCTTGTCGTATTGTTCGACCTCCTCCTTCGACTGATTTCCAAACCCGCGAAACAGCGGATTGCTCGACTCACCATGGCGCCCGAGGAATTCAAATTTTGGCTCGCGTTTCGCCACGCGAATGAGCCCGACGAGCTGCGTCTGGTCGTCGCCCTCGACCGCGCGCGCGAGGAATTTGTATTCCCAATTCGGCCGCCCGCTCACGTAGAGAATCCGGTGCGGCCCGTGCCCGCGATCCACCGCGACGATCGTCTCGTTGTTCGCTGTCGTGGCCTCGAGCGCGCTCTCGCCGGAGGTCACGCGGAGCCGGTAAAAAAGGACGCCGCTTTTCTCCGGGCGCAGCTGAAAGCGGAACGCAAGTTTATCGCTGTCATCGGGAACGCGCAGCGTTTGCTCGCCCACGATTTTTTCTGGCGCGTCCGATTTACCCGCCTCGACCGCGGTCAGTTTTCCCACGACTTCACGCCCGCGAAAACCCGTCGCGCTCACCTCGGCCTGCACGCTGACCGGCGCATCCTCGAACGAAGTTTGCGTCGTCGCCGTGCTCGTGATCGCGAGGTCATTCGCCGCGCGATCATTTCCAAAAACGACGGGAAAAATCGGGGGCAAACCCTGCAGGCTGGCCGGGTCAGTGAGATCGGCAGCGACGCCGTCCGTGAGCAGAATCACGCCGGCGAGCGGTTGTCCCGCGCTGCGTTCGGCGAGCAGGCGCAGCGCATTTCCGAGCGCGGAGGTGCGTCCGTCGAACGTGAGTTCGGCGAAGTTCTGTGTGCCTTGCAGACGTGAATCCGCGAGGTAATTACGCACCTCGAAATTTTCGCCGAGCACGGTGCGCCACTGGTTGCTCTTCTCGTCGGTCAGCATCCGCGCGAGCACGGCGGCGCGGCTCTCCTTTTCATCCGCCCCGTGCAAAGTCATGCTCTGACTGTTGTCGGCGATGACCGCGATGATGTTCGCGCCAGGCCGCGCGCGGTCGCCCGTCCACATCGGCTCCAGCAGGCACGCCGCGAGCGCGGCGAGGCCAAGGAGTTTCAACGCCGCACATGCGAGGCGGATTCCACTCGGGGCATTCGCGCGAGAGTAAGACCACGCGACGAAAGGCAGCGCCACGCCGAGTGTGATGACCGAAGGCCAGAGCCACTCCCGACCCGCGAGGAAAAGTGCGGCGAAGATCATTTCGGCGATCGGGACGAGCATGCTCCCAGGAGTTCCCGTTTGCGTATCACCGGCTGCGCCCCAATTCCTCGTAGTACCGGCGGACGTGCTCGCGATACTTCGGCGGCACGGGATCGCGGTCGATCGGCACCAGCGCCTCCTTGGAATCACGGCGCGCGAGTTCTTCCGTGAGGCGATTGCGCAACTCTGCCAACGGCGCGCCGATCTTCGATTTCACCAGATCCCATTTGATGTCTTCGCCGTGCCGCTTGAACTCCGCGCGCATCGCCAGCGCGGCCTCGCGGACCTGCGCGACTTCATTGCGCAGTTTCGGCTCATCGAGCATTTCCTCGACGCCGCGTAGCCGGTCCGACCACTCGACAAATCCATTGCCCGTCAAAGGTCCTTCCGCAGTTTCCAAACCGCCGCCCCGATCATCCCCACCGCCACCGCCCGCCCCGGATCGAATCCCGCCGCGCGGCTTCTGACTCTGCGCCAATTCCCGCAAACGAGAACCCTGCCGCTCCGCCTGCGCACCTTTCGGATCACCTGTCGGAGAACCATTAGCCTCCCGCCCGCTAGCGCCATTGCCTGGCTGCCCGCCTTCACCCGGCTGCTGACCTTCACCGGGTTGCTCGCCTTCACCGGGTTGCTCGCCTTCACCGGGTTGTTTGCCTTCACCGGGTTGCTTGCCTTCACCGGGTTGCTTGCCTTCACCGGGTTGTTGTCCGGGTTCTTTCCCTTCACCGTTTTCCTGATCAGAATTCGGCGTCCCAGTTTCTCCGCGCTGCCGTCCATTCTGCTCACCCGGCTTCTCCGCCTGCGACAGATCAGCCTTCGCAATCTCCCGGTTCAGTTGCCGCGCCGCCTCATCCAGTTCCGCCCGCGCCGTCCGCAGCGCCTCGGCTTCGCTCCCGAGCACACTCTCCGCCGCCCGCTCCACGCCGCTCTTCAAATCCTCAATCTCCTGCCGCGCCTTCTCTTCAAATTTCCGCGCATCCTTCGCCATCCCGCGCGTCGCGAGCTGACCCGCGCGTTTCAACGTCTGATCCGTCCCAGCCTGCGTGCTTTTGCGGAGTGAATCGTAAAGCTCTTTGGAAAGCAGCGGCTCCGCCCCTTCCGCGCGTTCCGACACATCTTTCATATCCTCGCGCAACCCGCCGAGCGCCTGCTGCTGCTCCTCGAATTTCTTCTCAAGCTGCTCCTTCGGACTCGACGCATCCAACGTGCGACGCGCCTGCGGCTCCGGCTCCGCGAGCTTCTGCCCGAGCTCTTCCTGCTGCTGCGCCAACTCGCGCGCCTGACTCCGCATCTGCCGCAAATCATCATTAAACTGGCCCGCGCTTTTCTTCCGAAAATCATCGCTCAAATCCTTCAGCTCCCGCTGAGCCCGCGTGCCCGACGCCAGCGCCTGCGATGGATCATTCTTCTCCATCGACTCCGCCGCCTTCTGCGTCTCGCTGCGCGTCTGTTCGAGCTGCTTGCGATTCTCCGCCATCTCCGATGCCGAAGCCGACTGCTCCATCTTCTGCTTCGTCTCATCCATGTCGGCGAGGAGCTGTTTCTCCTCCTCCTGCAACCGCTTGAGCTGCCGCTTCAACTCCTCCTTTTCCTTCTCCGTCTTCGCCTCCTGCAATGCGCTCTGCAATTCCTTCAGCCGTTCATTGATGTCGCCCTGGCGTTGCGCGAGTTCCTTCAGCCGGTTAAAAATGGCGAGCTGTTCCCGCTGCTCTTCCTTCTGCTGCGGCTGCGCGTCGCGCTTCTGTTCGTAACGCTTCGCTTCCTCCTTCATTTCCAGCTCTGCCAATTCCCCCTGCCGTTGCTGTTCCTGCGCACTTTGCTCGCCCTGACTGCTCTTCTGCCGCGTCACTTGAAACTCATGCTTCGCAAGTTTCAGCAGCGCATCGTAAGCGGCCTGCTCG
>JANLQB010000682.1:0-2148 GCA_031367565.1 Verrucomicrobiota bacterium | reverse complement strand
CGGAGTATCGAGATCGATTTCCACGCCGAGCCGCTTGAACAATTCCGCCGCGCGCCGCCGCTCCTCCTTTTGCGCCACGAATCCCGCCCGGCTGATTTCCTGCCCGAGGAAAATATTTTCGCACGCGGTGAGGCCGGGGATGAGATTGAACTCCTGATAGATCACCGCGATTCCCGCCCGCCGCGAGTCGTGCGGCGAGTGAAAAGTGATCGCCCGTCCGTCGATCAGAATTTCGCCTTCATCCGCGCGGTACGCGCCGCCGAGCACTTTCATGAGTGTGCTTTTGCCCGCGCCGTTTTCGCCGAGCAGAGCCAGCACTTCGCCGGGGCGCAGCGAAAGGCTCACGCCGCGCAGCGCCTTCACGCCGGGAAATGACTTCACGATCCCGCGCATCTCAAGGAGGGGCGCGGGGTCGCTCATCATCCCAGCGCGACTTCCAGTGCCTTCCGCATCACGTCGGCGTCCGGCTCGATGCCGGTCCAGTATTGCACGCCGACGATGCCTTGATTCACGAGCATCCCGAGCCCGTCGAGCGCGCGGCAGCCGCGGGCGGCGGACTCGCGGATGAAATGCGGGCGCGTCGGATTGAAGACGACATCGGCGGCGACCATTCCGGGTTTGAGCGAATCAAAGTTCAGCGCGAGACGCGCGTTTCCATCGTAGAGGCCGATCGAGGTCGCGTTGATGACGATGTCCGTATCTGCCGGCACCGAGTAGTCGCCATTCCAAACGACGAGCTCGCAATCGAGGCGCAGCTTTTCCCGCAGCAGGTTTACGAGTTCACCTCCGCGCTCCGGCGAGCGATTGACGACGGTGATCTTCTTCGCGCCCGCGAGTCCGAGTTCCACCGCGATCGCCCGCGCGGCGCCGCCTGCGCCAAAAAGGACGACCGATTTACTTTTGGGATTGGTCACGGACGCGAGCGATTTCAGGAAACCTTTCCCGTCCGTGTTCTCACCGATCATCTCCGCGCCGCGTCGGACCACGCAATTCACCGCACCCATCAGCGCCGCCGATTCGCCGAGCCCGTCGAGATGCGGGATCACCGTGACCTTGTGCGGCAGGCTGCAATTGAAGCCGCGAAAACCCATCGCCCGCGCGCCGCGCACGGCCGCACCGAGATCTTCCGGTGGAACCTCCATATTCACGTAACGCCAATGCAGCCCGTGATGCGCAAACGCCGCTTCGATCATCGCGACGGTCGGATTGCCCGCCGCACCTTGCGACATCGAGCCGACGAGTTCGTGGAGAAAATTGCTTTCGCTCATGGGTCGGAAAGCCGCGCGTTACTTGAGTTCGGGATCTTTTTCCGCGTCGGCCTTCTTGTAGAGCTTCGTGGGGATGAGCATCTGCGGCGGCAGCGTTTCGCCTTTTGAATGGCGGATGATCGCATCGACAATCTGCACGCCCATCTTGTCCGGGAACTGGATCGGGTCGGCGTAAATTTTCCCGTCCTTGATCGCCTGTTTGCCTTCCGGCTGTCCGTCGAATCCGACGATGATCACCTGCTGCGCCTTGCCCGCTTTTTCCACCGCACCGCGTGCGCCGAGAGCCGCCGGATCGTTGATCGCGAAAATCCCGCGAATCTCGGGATGTGCCTGGAGCGCGTCCTCCGCGGCTTTGTAGCCCACGTCTTTCGCACCGCCGCTTTCGAGTTCCGTGACGACATCGATCTTCGCCTTCCCGCTCGCGTTGTGCGCGTCGATGATTTCGTGAAACCCCTTTGCCCGCAGGATGCACGACTCGGCTTGCTTGAATCCCAGCACCGCAATCGGCCCGCCCGCTTCACCCAGCGCCTCGATCATCGCCTGCGCCGCTTCCTTCCCGCCCGCGTAGTTATCCGTCGCGACCTGCGTCACGATTTTCACGCCGGGTTCGTTGCACGGGATGTCCACGGTGAAGACGGGGATCCCTGCCGCATTCGCCTCCTGAATCACGGGAACGATCGATTTCGAATCGCACGGGCTCAACACGATCGCGCTCACCTTTTTCACGATGAAGTCCTTGATCTGATTGCTCTGCTTCGCCACGTCCTTGTCGCCGCTGACCACGATCGCGTCATACCCGTGCTTCTTCCCCTCGGAGGTGATGTTGTCGCCGATCACTTTGAAAAAGGGATTGTCCAGCGTGAGCAGCGAGACGCCGATC
>JANLQB010000624.1:0-1546 GCA_031367565.1 Verrucomicrobiota bacterium | reverse complement strand
CACGAAATCGACATGCAGCTCCGGCGCGCCTTGCGCGAGACACTTCGCGAGGAGCTGCGTCCCCGCGTTGAACTCGTGCATCCGCGGCGGGTGCGAAGGTTTTCCCGCGATGATGACGAGCTTCGTTTTGCCATCGGCGGTTTTGGCAAAAGCGATTCCGGGAAGAGTGACGGCGAGCAGCGTGAGGGCGAGAGGGATTGAAAAGCGCATGGGGTGAAATTTCCCAATTTCGTTAATGAGAGTGCGCGCGAAAGTCCACACGGGATTGGGGGAGCGCAGGGCCGAGGCATCGAAATTGTTAAGGTTCGCGAAGTCGGTGTCGTCCAAAAATCATCTCATTCTGAAGATCGAAGAATGCCAGGTTTTTGGCCGCTTCCGCCCTGCCAAGTTCGATTGCCGCGTTGCGGATTCAGACCCAGCGTGGAAACTGCCTGCGCATTCGCCAATGACCGCCGGAACGAAACGCCTCAGCACTATTTTCACCTTCGCCATCGCTTTCGTTGCGCGCGGCGCGGATGCGCTGAGTCTGCGCGAGGCCATCGCGAGACGGGAGCTGCATTGCGAAATCAGCAGCAGCGGCGCGGACCAGCTCACCATCGCGGCGACAAATCCCGACACGGAACCGCTCCGCATCGCGATCCCTGCCGGCCTCATCGCCGCCGATGCCGCCACGCGCCTCATCGTCCTGCAAGGCACCACGCTCACCGTCGCCCCCGGCACTTCGGGTGAGGCGCTTTTGCCAGCGGCTCTCCTTTCCTCAAAACAGCCCGCGCCCGCAAAAGCGATGCACCTCGTGGATGAAAGCGCAAAGCCGCTCGATCCTTTGCTGAAGCGGCTTGCCGAGGAGAAAGACGTGCCGCGTGCGACCGCGCAGTTCGCCGTGTTTTGCCTACTGGAAGACATGACGTTTGCCGACTGGCAGAAATATCTTGCCGCCCGGCGCGGTCCCGAGCCGGACCAGGAAACGCATCCCACGCCCGCCGAAGTCGCGCAGGCGATCGACGTGCTCGGCCTCGTGAAAGAGGTCGCGCCCGAGCGGACTTTTGCGCTCGCCTCGAATGGCGAACTCAAGCTGCGCGCCCTGCGAAACCCGTGGTGCCGTGCGAAAGCGATGCAGCTCTACGGGATCAAAGTGACCGATGACGGTAGCGAATTCGGCCTCCCGAATATGAGCCAGCTCCTGCACACCAAACCGGGCGACAACTGCCCCGTCTGCCGCGCCCGCACCGAGATGCAAAAGGGCGCAAGCGATTTTTAATGCGGCACGGGCAGCGACGGTGGGACCGGCGCGAGCTTCGCTTGTCTGCGGAAAAATCCGCCGCTGCTAAAGCTCTGCCATCCCGTGCGCAGCCAGCGGATCAGCGAGGCGGCGAGCCAGAGCGCCCAGGCGAGCATGAAGAAGCGGTACCACCAGATCGAGATGGAGAGCAGGCCGGGGCGGGGGAGCAGGGTTTCGCTACGCGGCTGAAACCAGCGGAGCGCGGCGGGCGTGGAGCCGTTGCCGACGATGAACATTTCGGGATTTCCGAGCAGCCCTTCGCCGACG
>JANLQB010000594.1:0-2936 GCA_031367565.1 Verrucomicrobiota bacterium | reverse complement strand
AGCGGGCCGGTGCTGTCGCCGACGGGGGCGCGGACGTCGATGCGCTCGAGCATGGAGACCCACAGATTTGAGATCGGGGTTTCGCCGTTCATTTTCACGTGCCGGCCGGTCTTGATCGTGCCGCCGGCACGCCCGGCGAGGAGCACGGGGAGGTCGTCGTGGTTGTGGCGGTTGCCGTCGGAATTGCCGCTGCCGTACACGATCATGCTGTGATCGAGCAGGGTGCCGTTGCCTTCTTTCACGCTCTTCAGCTTCTCCAGCAGATACGCGAACTGCTTCGTGTGAAACAAATTGATCAAGCGGATTTTCGAGAGCTTTCCGGCGTCGTTGCCATGGTGCGAAAGCTCGTGGTGGCCTTCATTCACGCCGATCCACGGGTAGGCTTTGTTGCTCCCTTCATTCGCAAAAACCAGCGTGCAAACGCGCGTCGCATCAATCTGGAAGGCGAGCGCCATCAGGTCGCACATCACGCGGATGTGCTCCTCGTAGCTATCCGGCGGGCCCTTCGGCGCGATGAAGTTTGCCGGCGGCTGGATCGGCGCGAGCGCGGCATTGCGCGCGATGCGCTGTTCGATGTCGCGGATGCTCGTAAAATACTCATCCATCTTCTGCTGATCCGCGCGCCCGAGCTTCGTGTTAAACGACTTCGCATCCTCGCGAATGTAATCCAGGACACTCTTCCGAGAAGCCGCCCGCCGCACCCGCTCCACGCTATCCTGACTCCCAAACAGCCGCTCAAACACGAGCTTCGGATTCGTCTCCTTCGGGATCGGCTGCGTCGCCGACCGCCACGAAACAGTGCTCGAATACACACACGAATATCCGCTGTCGCAGTTCCCCGCCATGTTCCCGCCCTCGCAACCCATCTCCAGCGAATCGAGATGCGTCTGCCCCGCGACCCGTGCCGCCGCGAGCTGATCCACCGAAGTCCCGCAGCGAATATCCGCCCCATCCGTCTTGCGTGGCTGTGCCCCCGTGAGAAACGCCGACATCGCCCGCGCATGATCCCCCGCGCCATCGCCATGCGGCCGCGCCTTGTCCGCCGCAAGACCGGTCAGCACCAGCATGTCTTTTTGAAAAGGCGCGAGGGGTTGCAAAATCTCGGGCATTTCAAATTTGTCGCCCGCCGCCTTCGGCGTCCAGGCCGCCATGTCCTTCCCATTCGGGACATAGACAAACGCCATGCGATTCGGAGCAGTTTGCCCCGGAGCCGCACCTGCCGCCCAAGCGCTCACCTGGCCCATGCTCTCCAGCCACGGCAGGGCGATCAGGGTGCCAAGTCCGCGAAGGACGGTGCGGCGGGAGATGGGTCGGTTGAGCATGGGAAGCAGTGGTGAGCAGGCGTTGCTTGAGGGTTATCACTTTTCCGAAAGAATCTCAGGGCAATTTTGGAGTGCGGTGTCGCCGCTCCGCTCGTGGCCATACATTGGGCGGACATCGTGGATCGAATCAGCGCTGCGGAGATGCATCGGCGGAGAGAAAGCAGCCCAAAGCGAACGAGGCCGTGCCTTCCCGATTGGGAACTCGCCTCGCGCCTTTCCTATTTCCTCGGGAGCACGATGCCTGACGAACCCCTGCTCGCCTGCGCGCGCTCACCTTCGCCGACTCTTTCTCGCGCCAGTGGCTGCAATTGCGCCGCGTCGGCAGGTTCGAGCCCGACAAGAAAATCTATCCCGACTACGACGCGTATCTGGAGAAAAGCATGGTCGGCGAAACGACGGCGTTTTTCCGCGAACTCAGGCAGCGCAATCTCGGCCTGCTGGGACCGCGCAGCAGCCACCGCCAAACTAGTTATCCGCTTGGCTATTTCCGCGGCGAAGGCGGAACGGATCGCTCTTGGCGATGGCAGTTACTAATGCGGAAAACTTGTATCCGCCTTTCGCTGTTTCCGTCCGGATTTTCTCCACGGTGCGATCGTCGTAGTAATCGAGTCCGCGCCCGATGGCGTAGATCAGCATCTTTTCGGAAAGGCAGCGCGTGAAGGCTTCCTTTTCCTCGCTGAGCATCTTTTTTAAATCACCGAGACTTTTGAGTTCCTTGCCGCTCGATAGCTTCCCGCCGACTTCCACCGGTTGTCCGAGTTCGTTCTTATCGCGCCATTGGCCGATACCGTTGAAGTTCTCCAACGCGAATCCCATCGTGTCCATCTTCGCATGGCAGTTTGCGCATTTCGGATCAGCCCGATGCTGCTCCAATCGTTGGCGGAAAGTGCCAGTAAGTTCCTTGCGGCTTTCGTCATCAAGGCTCGGGACGACTGGCGGCGGAGCGGGTGGGGGATCGCCGAGAAGTTGCTCCAGAATCCATTTGCCACGCTTCACGGGCGAGGTGCGGGTGGGATTTGACGTGACGGTGAGGATGCTCGCTTGCGTTAGCAATCCACCGCGATTGCTACCCTTCAGCGACACGCGGCGGAAGTCGTCGTCCTTGTATCCGCCCTCCGGCCAGACGTTGTAAATTTCGCCGAGCCGCCGGTCGAGATACGTGAAGTCTGCGTCGAGTAAATCGAGTGCGCTGCGGTCCTCGCGGATGATCTCAGCAAAAAACAAACGCGTCTCTTTCAGCATCGAGTCCTTCAAAGTCGGACGCCACTTGTCGAAGGTTTTATTATCCGCCTGATGTGCGGCGAGGCGGCGGAGTTGCAGCCATTGCATTGCGAAATTATCCACCAGCATTTCCGCGCGCGGGTCTTTCAGCATCCTCTTAATTTGCGCGTCGAGATTTGCTGTCAACTTGTTGGAAAGCGCCAAGCTGAGCAGCTCATCATCGGGGCAAGTGCTCCACAAAAAATAACTCAGGCGCGTCGCGAGCTGGAACTCGTTGATCGGGTGTGGATCGGCGTTGTAAGGCTGGTCGTCGATCTCCATCCGGAAGAGAAATTTCGGCGACGACAGCACGGCGACGATGCACTGGCGCATTCCCGCCTCCCAAGTTTCGCC
>JANLQB010000563.1:0-4910 GCA_031367565.1 Verrucomicrobiota bacterium | reverse complement strand
CGAAATGGAGGAAATCCTCGGCATGTCCGATCGTGCACTCGTAATGCACGAAGGGCGGATTGCCGGCGAACTCCCGCGAGAACAGCTCAGCGAAGAAGCCGTGATGAATCTCGCGACCGGCGACCTCTCAGTCGCGTGAGGGACGGGCGAGGCTCTCGCCGGGCGATTTCGGAAATGGCGCGCACCAAAGGCTCGGCAGCAGCCTCGCCCTTCTCACTATCCCGCCGCTCCCGGCGCGAGGCCGAGTTGCACGCGCATCCGCTCGTTTTCCGCGCGGAATTGCGACACGCGATCTTGCAGCACGCCGACGTGCTTTTTCGTCCGCTCCAAGCCCACGCGCGTGCTATCCAGCTCGATCTTCGCCGCGTCGCGCTCCACTTGCAGCGAGCGTAAATTATCCGTCGCCTTTTCCAATTCTCCATCGATCCGCGCCAGCTTCGCCACCGCCGCATCGCGATCGTTTCGCACCACGACAAGTTGCTCGTTCGATTCATCGAGACTCTTTCCGAGTTCGCCGAAACGGTTTAACAATTTCTCCCGCTCCGCCTCCGAACTCTTCAGCCGTTCGCTCGATGACTGCGCGATTTTCTCCGCCGCCTCGAGTTGCAGCCGCAGCGTGTGCTCCATCGTCGCGGCCTGCATCAGCTTGCTTTTCAGCTCGCGCGCTTCCTTTTCAGAAGGCTCGTAGCTTTTCATCGCTTCGTCCCGCTCGGACTGCGCGATGTGCATCGCATTGCGCGCGCCGCCGAGTTCGCTGTCGCGCTGCGCGAGTTCGTTTTCCAAATCCGTCGCGCGCTGCTGCGAAGCATCCGCCTTGGCGACCGCCTTTGCCGCCTCCGCCTTCGCCTTCGCCGCTTCTGCGGCGGATTGCACGGACGCATTTAGCGCGCCTTTCGCGGAAAGCCGCGCCGCATCCACGCGTCCGCTGATTTCGCGGAACGCCGACTCCCTTTTCAAAAGAAGCGAGCGCGCTTCGTCCCGCTCCGAATGCGCCGTCGCCTGGCTCACGCGCAAGGCCGCTACTTGCTCCGCAAAACCCTGCATCCGCACGAGCGCGTCATCGAGTTCCAGCTTCGCCACGTCCAGCGCATGGGGATCGACGACCGGTTTCTCTCTGCGATTTGCCAGCGAAAGTTCGGTGCTCGCCAGCTTTTCCGCCGTCTCCAACAATTCCGCGCGCAGCCGGTCGAGCACGCTGTTTTGCCCCGTCATGTCGGTCGCCGCTTTTTCCGCGTCGGCCTTTGCCCCGTCGCGCTCGATCGTTAAAAGCGTCAACTCATCGCGCAGTTTGGAAAGTTCCCCGTTCGCCGCCTCGGCCTGCTTCTTCCAGCGTTCGCCCTCTTTCAACTGCGCCTTCGCTTCATCCAGTTCCCCGCGCAGACCCGATGATTCCTTCAGCTTCAGCCTCGCCTCTTCCAGCACGTCGCGCAGCTTTTCGCTTTCCGCGAGCTTCGCCTGTGCTTCTGCAAAATCCGCGCGCACTTTCTCCGCCTCGACCAACTTTGCCTGCGTCGCCGCCAACGCGCCCACGCTCTCGCTCAGCTTCGTCTGCGTCGCCGCCAATTCCCCGCGCGCTGCCTCGGCCTCTCCCAGTTTAGCCTGCAATTCCGCGAGCGCCTTTTCCGACTTGGCCAACTTGCTCTGCGCAGCCGCGAGATCGAGCCGCGCCTTCTGCGTTTCGGACAGCTTCGACGATTGCGTCGCCGCCAGCTCCGCCTCTTTTTTCTCCAACGCGCTCAATTTCGCCCGCACCTCCGCCAGCTCGGCCGCCAGCAGTTCCGCTTCCTTGAGCTTTGCCTGCGCGGCGGAAAGCTCCGCCTGCACCGCCGCCGCCTTCGCCAATTCCTCGCGCGCCGTTGCCAACTCCGCCTGCGCGGCGGAAAGTTCGCCCTGCGCATTCACCGCCTCGGCCAGTTTCGCCTGAGTCTCCGCCAGCGCCGCGCGGTCGCTTACCCTCGCGGCCTCTCCCGCCGCGATCCGCTCCTCCAGCGCCTTCGCATCCTGTAAAAATTTTGCCGCCTGCGCCTGCGCCGCCAACTCTTCCCGCTTCACGGTCTCCACCTTCACCCGCTCGCGATCCGACACCGCCAGCGCGAGCTGCTCCCGCAGCGTCTTCAACTCAGTCAGCGCTCCATCGAGATCCTTTTGCTTCGTCATCAGCGCCGCCGCCGCCGCACTTTCCTGCTCTTCCGGCTTCGCAAAAAGAGCGACCGCCCCGTTCGTCGCCGGGATGATCAGCGCCGCGCTGCAACTCGGGCAGCCGATTTCCATGCCCGCCGCCGAATCATCGACGAGGACACGTTGCTTGCACTTCGGGCACGCGAATTTGATTTCAGCCATAGGAATTTTGGAACGCGGAATCGCCGCTCTCCCTTGAGCGGTTTGTTAGCAGCCGATCCGATCTCGTAAAAGCAGCAATTTACGCGCGCCGCCCCTCTTCTCTGCGCAAAAAAGTTTCACTTCCCCCGCCCGGTGCCGCCCACCAACGCGGCTTCCACTCCTCCGGCACGTTCGTCTTTTCGAGCGCGTCTCTCGCTTCGCCGTCAGCGCCGGGGCAGGTGCTTCGCGAATGAACAGCGAAGGAGTCGCAAGCCAGTAGGTCAGGCGGAACGCGGCGGCAAATGCAACGGTGGGAAACACAAAAGCACGCACTCACCGAAACCGCCGAATCCCGAGTCCCGGCGCCAGCGCATTCGTATCAGCGACCGGATCCTGCCGCCGCGATCAATGCGTCATCGCGTAGAAGATGATGTTGATCCCGAGCGGATACGATTTTTTCTCCGAGAACTCGCGGAAGAAATACTCGTTCTCGCCTTCGCGTTCCCAGCCGTCGCCGTTGTCCGTGTTGTGGCACGCGATGACGATGATGCGGTTTTTGTCGTCGTAGATCGCTCGGATGTGCGTCTCGCGCGCGTCTTCGCGTTCCCACGTGATGCCGGTGTACTGGCTGTTCGTGCCGAGGACGACGTTCGGGATTTGCAGATTCAGATCGTTCGGGATGTCGAAGACGCAGTGGAAAAGCGGGTGATCGCGCGGGAGGTCCTTGAACTCGCGCTCGGGAAAGACGCGCTTCATTTCATCCGCCAGATTTGCCCACTCATCCTCGCCCCAGAAATCATCGACCATCAGAAAGCCGCCATTCAGCAAGTAGCGGCGGAGAATGGCGACCTCTTCATCGGTCAACGCAAGGTCGCCCGGCTCGACGATGTAGATGAACGGGAAGCGGTTCAGCTCTGGGTCGCTGAGTTCGAGCACGCGGCAATTCGGATCGACCTTCATCGAAGTCATCTGCTGGAGCCGGTAGGAAAGATTCAGGTCCGCATCGGGATAATCCGTCTGCCAGCGCCGACCGCCGTACGGGTGAAAAGTGCGACGCCCCGAGCGATACATGATGCGCACGAAGGTGAACACGTCCTTCTCAAAACCGGGCGCGTTTTCCCACTTCGGCGTCTCGTTGCTGTGCTGCACCGCATCGCGCGCGGTCAGATTTCCACCGGCGGCCGGTGGGGAAAAATTCATGCGCGGCCCGCGCTGCCCGAGCGCCCATCCGCCGACAGCGAGCAGGAGGGCGAGGACGACGGCACGGAGCTTCATGGCGCGGAGCATGCGGGTGGATTCGGTGGGCGGCAAGGGCGCAACGGGCGACTCACAACCACGACGCGGTGGGTCCGCGTTCGATGTTCGATGTTCAGCCCCGCGCAGCGGCGGTGGATGTCAGGGAGCGCGTTCGGACAACAAATGCGCCTGCGGCGGGCGGAACATCGAACGATCGAATCGTCCGACTTCACCGTCTGCGCGCCGCGTCGATTTCGAGCAGCAGCTTCAGCGCATCGCGAAAACGCGGGGCGTCTTCCAGCGCGAGCAAGACTTCGCGTTTCGCCGCCGGGTCTTTGGTTTCGTGAAGCAGCCGTGCGAGCCGGTAGTGAAGGTCGGCGGGATTTTCCGGGTCCAGCTTTAGCACCGTGCGATAGGCAGCGATGGCGGCGGGCTTTTTCCCGAGCGCCTCGCTGGCCTCCGCCTCGGCGCGATGCGGGAGCGGCGAGAGCGGATTCACGGCGGCAAAACGTTCCGCATTTGCGAGCGCGTCGGGCCAGTCTTTGCGCTCCTTCGCAAGTTCCATTAGCCGCGCAAAGACATCCGGCGCGTCGGGGCTGAGTTCGGCTATTTTGTTCAGCACGGCGAGTTCGGCGTCGGTCTCCTTCAGTTCGCGATGCGCCCGCGCGAGCAGGCTGTAGGCGCTTTCGGCGTCGTGTTGCTCGGGATACCACTCGATCAGCTTTTTCAACGGCCCCTTCGCCGCCTCCCAATCCTTCGCCTGCACATGCTGCCGCGCCTGCGCCATCAGCGCCTCGAAGTTGTTCGGATGCTTCGCCACGAATTTCTCGATCGCCTCATCGCTCGCCACGTCGGACGGCTTCGGCTTCGCCCAATCCAGCGCCGGCCCGACCGCCTTCGCCAAAATCTTCGCGCGCTCGGCAAACTCCGCGTCAATCTTCGCAATGGGCTGGGCGTGCGCCGCGATGGCTTCATTGATTTCCACGCCCTTCGCGAGATCGGCGAGGATGCGCTTCAGCTTCTCCAGCCCGAAACGCTCCACGAGATACTCCACGACGAGCGATGACTCAAAATACGCGAAGCCGAGATGCGCGGGCGTTTTCGGTTTCAAAAACGCGCCGCTGAGCTGGCTCACCGGCGTCAGGTCTTCGCCCAAAATCATCGCCCGATAACGCGGCTGCATTTTCTCGCCCCAGTTGCCCTGCTGCTGCCGCTCCTCGTAAACACTGATGCCCTCACTCAGCCAGCGCGGCATCTTGTTCTTCGTCATCGTGAGCGTCACGACATGACAAAACTCATGCCACAAAATCGCCTGCCAGTTCGCCGAACTGCCAGGCCGCGCCGCCGGACTATTC
>JANLQB010000561.1:0-2095 GCA_031367565.1 Verrucomicrobiota bacterium | reverse complement strand
GTCGCTCGTGGGGAAGATGACGGAGCTGGTTTTTGGCAAGCGCGAGGAGAACAAGTTCCTGAGCATCACGCTGCGGAGCGGGAAGAAGGACACGCTTTACCGGGGCGATCTCATCAGCGGGGCGATCATCGCGAGTATCGTGTCGCGCGCGAAAGGGCTGGCGATCAAGCGGGCGATTTCGAGTGGCGTGGAGGAGGGGATCAGCGAGATGGATTTGAGGCTGGGCTTCGAGGCGGAGTATGGTGCGAACGACATTTTCCCGCCCAGCGACATCACGGAAGACTGGCTGCACCTCATCGACTACGACGCGGAGAACGTGGTGAAGGTTTCGCCGATCCGGCCCGGAGATGCCGCGAAGGAGCGGAAGGGCGGCGGAGTGATTTGACGGTTTGAGCGAAGGCCGGCGGTTAAAGGTTTCACACAATTCTCACTCGTCACCGTGGGAGGTCGCGCCTTCACTCCGCCGATGCGTTTTGTAATTCTCACCGCCGCCTACGGCGAAGGCCACAATGCCGCCGCGCGCGGCCTGCACGCGGCCTTCCAAGAGCTCGGTGCGGAGTCGGAAATCGTGGATCTTTTCGCGGTGACCGGCGGCTCGTTTTACGATCGGTCGCGGCGCGATTATCTCGAGCTGATCAATCGCGCGCCGAAAGTGTGGGCCTTCGTGTTCAAGCTGATCGACCTGTTTCCAGTCGGCGAATTCGCCCTGCCCGCGCTCGGAAAAATGCAAGCCGCGCTCGCAGACTTGCTCGCCGAGAAAAAGCCGGACGCGGTCATCTCGGTGTATCCCGTTTACGGATACCTGATCGGAAAACTTTTCCCAAACCGCACCGATCGCGCGTTCGCTTTTCACACGGTGGTGACGGATTCGATCACGATCAATTCCGTGTGGTATCGCTGCGCGAGCGACACCTTCCTCGTGCCGAACGAAGAAAGCGCGCAGGTGCTGCGCGCCGCCGGCCTGCCGCCCGCAAAGATCCACGCGCTCGGCTTCCCCGTGCCGCCGCGTTTCGCCGATCCGCGCCCGGCGCGTCCAGTGCCGGGCCGCACTTCGCCGGGGCGCGTGCTTTTCATGATCAATGCCGGAAAGGATCGCGCGCCGGCGGTGATCGAGCGGCTGATCCGGCTCGATGGCATCCATCTCACCGTGACCGTTGGGCGCGATGAAGCATTGCGCGCGCGCATTGAAAAGATCGCGCGCGAAGGCGAATGCGAGATCGAGATTCACGGGTGGACGGATCGCATGCCGGAACTCGTGATGTCGCATCACATCCTCATCGGGAAAGCGGGCGGCGCGACCGTGCAGGAAGCCATCGCCGCGCGCACGCCGATGCTCATCACGCAAGTCGTGCCCGGTCAGGAAGAGGGAAACGCGCAACTGCTTTTCCAAAACGGCTGCGGCGCGCTCTGCGAAACGCCCGAGGCGCTTGCCGCGCAAGTGCAGTCGCTTTTCGCCAACGACGCGGCGCAGTGGAAGCAGTGGGAATCCAACATCGCCCGCATCAGCAAACCTGACGCGGCGCGGACGATCGCGCGCTTCTGTTCCAATTTATGAGCGACTCATCCCAGCCGATCCGCGCCATCCTTTTCGACGTGGGAAATGTCCTGCTGAAGTTCGATTTTTCCATTTGCCTCAAAGCGCTCGCGGCGAAAAGCGAGATGGGTGAGCCGATCGCGACGTTCGCCCGGTTCGATCAAGTGAAAGCTGCTTACGAAGACGGCCAGATCGACCGTCCCGCATTTCTGCGGGCGGTTTTCGACGTGCTGAATTATCGCGGCACCGATGCGGAATTCATCGCGGCGTGGGAAAATATTTTCGATCCGAACGAGCAGATGTTTCCGCTGGTCGAGCGTCTTGCCGAGCGCTACCCGCTCTTCCTGCTGAGCAATACGAACGACATCCATCGCGAGTATTTCTTCCGGCGTTATCCCGTCTTCCAGCACTTCACCGGCGGCACCTACAGCGATCTCGCCCACGCTTCCAAACCGGGCCGCCCGATCTACGAAATCGCCTGCCGCGATCTCGGTTTGGAACCCGCTACCACGTTCTTCATCGACGATCTTCTCCCGAATATCGAGATGGCGCGCACGCTCG
>JANLQB010000545.1:0-7539 GCA_031367565.1 Verrucomicrobiota bacterium | reverse complement strand
AGCGTTGCGGTATCGTCCGCCTGCCTGTTCTCCGCCTGCGAGGAAGGTGAAGAACATCACGACCGTGACCACGATCGCCACCACGACCGCGGGCACGTCAGTTCCACCACCACGACCGAAGAGACCACGGTGCATCAGGCGGTCCCGACCGAGACCACTACGACGAGAATTCGTTCTTACTGAAGAAAAGGAACAGATGCTTCGCGCGGGTGCGCGCGGTGTTTCATTTGATTTTAACGCAGAGGCGCGGAGATCGGGTAGGGGCGTAGAGGAAGGGGGGCCGGCGAATACGGTGGCGTCTGGGTGTCTCCGTGGCCTTTGCACCTCTGCGTTAGGATCAGAGCCGGGAGAGGCGGAGGCGTTCGTTCATGCCGCCACAGCGGGGGCAGGCGGCGAGGGTGGCGTCGGATTTGTCTTGGAACTCGAAGCTGCAGCGGGTGCAGCGGAGGATGTGGTGGAAGGCTCGGCGTTCGCGGCGGGTGCGGGTCCAGCCGTAGTAGATCCAGGCGCCGAGGACGGTGGCGAGGAGGAGCGCGACGTAGAGGAGGACGAGGACGGGGAGGGTGACGCGGATCATTCCGATGGCGGATGGCGGATGGCGGACTGCGGATTGTTTTCTCCGTAGGCGTCGTCGCCCCACGTTACGGTCGCGATGCCCCAGGTGATCTCGGCTTCGGCTTTCTGAAAATCGAGGCGCGGGAGTTTTGCGGCGGCTTGGGTGTCGAGGGCGGGGTCGCCGGAGGGGCGCTGGGGGAAGAGGTAACGGACTTCGCCGCGGGCGGTGAGGCCGATGAGGAAGGTGGCGGGCTCAAGGGGGGCGGTGGCGCGCGGGGTGAAATTCCAGGCGGGGATTTCTTTGGGGGCGCGATTCGCGAGGGCGGTGGAGAATTTTACGCGCGTGGGGACGGGCGGGGGGGCGACGCTGGCGAGTTGGGCGGGTTGGGCAACGCTGCGGATGAGGGTGAGCGGGTCTTGGGGCGCGGGATAGCGGATGACGGGGGCTTCGGCGGCGACGGTGCGGGGCTGGGTGCGGACGGTCTGGTAGGAGGCGAGGTATTTTTGCTGGAAAAGATCGGGCGGCGTGACGCTCGGGGTGGTGGCGATGAGGGCGGGGTCTTCGGCTTCGATCCGCCGGAGGAGGGCGCGATTTTCGGGCGTGGTGGGGAGGAGCAGGCTGACTTCGGGCGCGGGCGGCGGGATGGTGACGCGCGGGGGATAGACGATTTGGAAGAGGAAGAAGGTGCTGAGGTGGACGACGGCGGAGAGGAGGATGAGGGCGAAGAATTTCCAGCGGAAACGGGCGGGGCGCTCCCACTCGAAGAGCAGCTCGGGCGTGTCGGGACCGGCGCTCATCGGCGCTCGGAATCGGTGGCGAGGACGATGGAAAATCCCTGCGCGAGGCCGACGTTCATGACTTGCACGAGCGTGTCGTAGGGCGTGGATTTGTCGGCTTTCACGATGAGGGAACGTCCGCGTGCGCTGCCGACGGCGAGGCGTTTCCCCAGTTCCTCCAGCGTCACTTTTTCATCGCGAAAATAAATCGCGGCGACTGGGGCGGCGGTGATGCTGACGAGGGGGGATTCGCCCTGGGGCGTGAGGGTGTAGGAGGAGACGGGCAGCGTGACGGCGAGGCCGGGCTGGAGCATGAAGCGCGAGCTGAGCGCGAAGAAAATCACGACGAGGAAACAGACATTCGCCAGCGGGATAAGGCTGATGAGCGCGGGGTTAAACCGGAGATTGCGCGTGAGTTTCACGGGAGGGGGTGAAAAATCAGTCGGCGCTTTTGCGACGGGCGGCGCTGGCGGTGAAATCGATGATGTCGGGCGCTTTCCGGCGGTCGGTGATGAGGTTCACGATTTCGATGCCGGCGCGCTCCATGTCGTGCAGGAGCGCGTTGACCCGAGCGGAGAGGAACATATAGCCGACGGCGCATGGGATGGCGACGACGAGGCCGGCGGCGGTGGTGAGGAGGCTTTGGTAGATGCCGCTCGCGATGTCGGTGGAACTGGCGAAGCCGGATTGTGCGGACATATTTACGAAGGCTTCGATGAGTCCGATGACGGTGCCGAGCAGTCCGATGAGCGGGGCGACGACGGAGATGGTGGCGATGATGCCGAGGCGGCGTTCGAGGCGCGGGACTTCGAGCTGGCCGGCTTCCTGGACGATCTCTTTCAACTCGGAGCGCGACGCTTCATGCCGGACGAGCGCGGCGTGGATAACGCGGGCGACGGGGCCCGGCGTGCCCGCGCATTCCGAGAGCGCTTCGGCGAAGCTGCGGCGCTGGAGCAGGTTCGCGAGGCCGCGAATGAATTCGCCCACGCGAATCTGTGCCCGGTGGAAGTAAGTGACCCGCTCGAGGAAGACTGCCCCGGCGAGCACACTACAGAACAGGAGGAACCACATCAGCGGCCCGCCCTTTTGCATGTAGTCGATCATTCCGACCTTGTAGGAGAAAATCGGAATCGTGGCAAGAGCGGTGGACTTCGCGCTCCGGCGGCACCCTAAAGGCTACGGTGATTTTCGGATTTAATTTTGACCGATGAGCACCGACTTCTTACAACGGGACGGGAATGGTTTTGCTTCGATGATTACTGAGATCAAATTCGCGTGTCCGCACTGCGGTCAAAAGATCGCGGTCGGCACCGATGCCGCAGGTCTCGGCGTCGAATGCCCCTCGTGTCAGAATCCAGTGACGATCCCGCGCGGCATGATGGTTTCCGAGCCGCGCCGACCCGATGTTGGATTCCGGGAAAAGGTCGCCGCGCTGCAATCCGAATGCGAAAAACTCCGCGCGAATGCGACGCATGCGCAGGCGGAAATTAAGAGCTTTCACAATGAACGCCTGACGCTGCGGAATGAGGCCGCCGCGCTTAAACAACGTGTTGGGACCGCCGAAGCGCAGCTCGCGGAAATGCAGCTTCTCTCCCAGCGGTTGGAGGCGACGGAGACGCAGCTTTCCTCGCTCGAAGCGGAGCGGAAGAAAGCGCTCCGGGAGCTGGAAGATTTACGCAGCGGACTGGCGGCGGCAGTCGCGGAGGGAGCGCGCCTGAAAGCGGAATCGGCGGCGGCTCAGGCGCGCCTTTCTGAAACGGAGGCGCGTTTGACTGAAACGCAGACCGCATTTTCCGCCGCGCGGGCGGAGGTGCAATCCCTGCAAAATCGCTTCACCGCAGCCTCGACCGAAGCGGAGGCGCTGCGTCATTTCATGGATGCCGACGCGGCGAGTCGGGAGCTGCTTTCCACGCGCACAAGATTGTTCGCGGCGGAGGATGAATTGGCGATGCGCCGGCAGTCGGCTACGCAATTGGAGATGGACCTCTTAAAAGCGGAAGCGGATCGCGAGCGGCTGGAGGAAGAGCGCACTTCGCTGCACCGGCGCGTGGCCGAGACGATGAAGCAGGCGGAAGAACTCTCGAAGGATCGGCTGAACGCGGACAATGCCAAATTGCGCGAGCTGCTGGAGCGGCAAAACGAGGAGTTGAAGCTGCGATTTAAGGAACTCACGCGATTCCGTCGCGCAAAGCTGACGCTGAAAATCGTGTGGGCACTCGCGGTCCTCGCGGCGATCGGTCTCGGGTTTCTTTTCGTGAAGATTCTGCCGTCGATCGAGTGGTCGCGGTGAACCGTGCGGATTGGCTTTTTGAAGAGGGAAGCGCCCTTGACGCTGCCAAGGCCCGCCTCTAGCCTACGCGCTCTCATGCGAAAAGTTGCCCTCATTTCCACGCTCGCGATCATGGGCAGCATCGCTGCACCGGTCACGAATCAGGCGGCGATCATTTACAAATCCTCGGAAGGATGGAGCGTGGAGGGCGATAAAAGCAGCGTCGTCGAGAGCAGCGCGGCCGAGCAGATGCGGAAAGCGGAGGATTTTGAAAAAGCGGGGAACGACAGCGCGGCGCTGAAATCCTACAAGGTGCTGACGAAGCAATTCGGCCTCTCGGCTCTCGCGCCGAAAGCCCAGAGGAAGGTCGGCATCTTTTTGGAGAAAAGTGGGGACGTGAACAAGGCGTTCGATGCTTACAGCGCTTACTTGGAAAAGTATCCGCGGGGCGATGATTTCGACGGCGTCGTGGATGCGATGTATAAGATCGCGAAGCTTTTCCTCGAAGGGCAGAAGTCGAAGAAGCTGCTCGGAATTCCAGTCGGAGGTTCGGTGGAGCGCTCGCGGGTGATGTTTGCGGAGATTTTGAAGCGCGCTCCCTACAGCAAGCTCGCGGCAGTCGCGCAATTCAATATCGGGCAGGCGAACGAACGGCAGGGCAAATACCCGGAAGCGATCGCGGCATATCAGGCGGTTGTTTCCAAATATCCGAGCGATGCCATCGCGGACGATGCGCAATACCAGATCGGCTACGTGCTACTGGCTCAGCATCGCGAAGGCTCGAACGATCGCGCATCCGCGCAAAAAGCGCGCGAGGCTTTTGAAGATTTCACGGCACGCTTTCCTGACAGTGAAAAGGTGCCGCAAGCTCGGGAGAACATCTCGACACTCGAAGGCAGCTCCACGAAGGGCTCGCTCGACATCGCGAAGTTTTACGAGAAATCGAAGAACTACAAAGCGGCGGTCATTTACTACAACGAGGTGATCAAACGTCAGCCCGACTCGCCGGAGAGCGGACTCGCCAAGGCGCGCATCGAGGAGCTGAAACAAAAATTCGGCGAGGATACGCTGCGCGCCGGTCCCGAAAAAGCGGAGACAGGAGCGAAAGCGGCGACGCGGCGCAAGATGCAGGCACGCGTGGATACGGTGTCGCGCCCCGATTACGTCGGCCCGCCCGTCAAAGTCGCGACCGTCCACGATACGCCCGCACCTTCCCAGCCCGCCGCGCCATTTGGCCGTCCGAAGCTACGCACCTCACCGGATACCATCGAGCCAATGCAGCCCGTCGAACCGATGCTTCCGTCCGCACCGATCAAGCCGATGCCGGATGTGCCGAAGCCCGCTGAGACGCTCGATCCGTTGCCCGCGCAATGAGGTTCACGCCGCTCGTTCCCGCGCTCGCGCTGCTGTTCGGCGGTTGCGCGGGCTACCATATCGGACCGATCAAGCCGACAAAATTTGAGGGCATCAGTTCGGTCGCAGTCAACAATTTCAAAAACAACACGCTGCAACCGCGCGTCGAGGTGCTACTCGCCAATTCTGTGATCAAGCAGGTCCAGCAGGACGGCACTTACAAGATCGCCGACGAATCCAAAGCGGACGCCGTTCTGGAAGGCACGCTCGAAGAAATCCGCCGCCGCCCCTCGCGTTACGTCCGCGGAAACGTCCTCCAAACGCGCGAATACACGCTTCAGATTCAGGTGCGTTACAAAGTCACGCAACGCGGCACCGGCAAACTGATCGACGAGCGGACGGTGGTCGGGACGACGAGCTTTTTCGTGAGCGGCTCAGGCAGCGTCGCTGCGGACGTGAATCAGGACGAGCTACAGGCGTTCCCGCTCGCCGCCGAAGATTTGGCCATTCGTCTCGTCAGCCAGATTTCCGAAGGCTGGTAAGTCGGCCTCAATTCTTTGCGGCATTCCGGGCGCTCCTCGATCGCCTCATCTTGTCTCGTCAAAAAATGAGAGCGGACGAGGTGGGTCTTCTCGTCCGCTCTCTCGAGGAGGAAAGCTCCTAAATTTTTTCTAGCTCGCGCTCGCTGGCTGTTCGGTCGCCGCTTCCGGGACGCGAAAAGTGAGCTTGCCGCCTTCGGCAGAAACATTCGCCGTATCTCCCGGCTTGACGGTGCCGCGCAGGATTTCCTCGGCCATCGGATCTTCGAGATAACGCTCCACGGCACGGCGCATCGGGCGCGCTCCGTAGGCAGGGTCGTAGCCTTTCTCGATAAGAAGTTCCTTCGCCTTTTCGTCGAGGACGAGGCTGATTTCCTTGATCTTGATCCGGGCGAGAACCTTCGCGATTTCGAGTTCCACGATCTTCAGCAACTCCGGCTTCGCGAGCGTGTGGAAGACGATGAGATCGTCCAAACGGTTCACGAACTCGGGCTTCAGCACGCGCTTCGCCTCGTCGAGGATCTTGTCCTTCATCACGTCGTAGGCCTGCTCGTCGCGATTGCTCACTCCGAAGCCCATCACGTTCGATTTCTTAATCAGCTCCGCGCCGATGTTCGAGGTCATGATGATGATCGTGTTGCGGAAGTCGATCTTGCGACCGAGCGAATCGGTGATCTTGCCCTCTTCGAGGATTTGCAGGAGCAAATGCAGCACGTCCGGGTGCGCCTTCTCGACTTCGTCGAAAAGAACGACGCTGTAAGGCCGACGACGCACCGCCTCGGAAAGCTGGCCGCCTTCTTCATGCCCGACGTAGCCCGGAGGCGAACCGATCAAGCGGGAAGCGGTGAACTTCTCCATGTATTCCGACATGTCGATTTGGATCAACGCGTCGCGATCTCCGAACATAAATTCGGCGAGCGTTTGAGCGAGGAAGGTTTTACCCACGCCGGTGGGCCCGAGGAAAATGAACGAGCCAATCGGACGGCGCGGGTCTTTTAGGTCCGCACGCGAGCGGCGCAGCGCTTTGCTGATGGCGACGACCGCCTCTTCCTGGCCGATCACTTTGCCACGCATCTCTTCTTCCATCTTGAGAAGCTTCTGCGTCTCGGCCTGCTCCATTCGGTTTAGAGGCACGCCGGTCCACTTCGAGATGACGTGCATGATGTCGTCTTCGGTTACGACGACTTCCTTCTCCTCACGCTGCTCGCGCCATTCGGTAAGGATGCGCTCAAGCTTTTCCTTCGCTTGCTTCTCCGTATCGCGGAGCGCTGCGGCTTTTTCAAAGTCCTGAGCTTTGATCGCCGCTTCCTTCCGTCCGCGGATTTCTTCGATCTCTTTCTCGATTTCCTTCACGCTCGGAGGCCGCGTCATCGCGCCGATGCGGGCGCGAGCGCCGGCTTCGTCCATGATATCGATCGCCTTGTCCGGCAGGAAACGGCCCGTCAAATACCGGTCGCTCAGCTTCACCGCCTGCTCCAGACCTGCGTCCGTGTAGCGAGCTTTGTGATGCGCTTCGTATTTGGAACGCAGACCTTTCAGAATGAGGATCGCCTCATCGACGGTCGGCGCTTCCACTTTCACCTGCTGGAAACGCCGCTCCAGCGCCGCGTCCTTTTCGATGTATTTGCGGAACTCATTGAGCGTCGTCGCGCCCACGCACTGCAATTCGCCACGACTAAGGGCCGGCTTGATGATGTTCGACGCGTCCATCGCGCCTTCGGCGGAACCGGCGCCGACGATCGTGTGCAGTTCGTCGATGAAAAGGATGACGTTCTTCGTGCGCCGGATTTCGTCCATCACGGCCTTGATCCGCTCTTCAAACTGACCGCGATATTTCGTTCCGGCCACCATGAGCGCCAGATCAAGTGTGATCACCTTCTTGTCGCGAAGCAATTCCGGCACATTGCCCGCCGCGATTTCCTGAGCGAGGCCTTCGACGATCGCCGTCTTGCCGACACCGGCTTCACCGATGAGCACCGGATTGTTCTTCGTGCGACGGCACAAGACTTGGATCACGCGCTCGATTTCACTCGCGCGCCCGATCAC
>JANLQB010000529.1:0-7304 GCA_031367565.1 Verrucomicrobiota bacterium | reverse complement strand
AGGATGATCCCCAACGCCATCTTCTATCTCAAACGTACAGGCTTGCCAGTGGAGGTTGCGGCCCACGGATTTTCCGCCGAGATCCACGGTCTTCGAATACTTCGCGGCTTACTACGATGCGGGCAAGAAAGTCCGTGGGCGCAAAAGGCCTGTCGTGGTCGATACCCTCGGCCTGAGCGTGCCTTCCGCCGCCGTCCAGGACCGCGCTGGAGCCGCGAGCCTGCTCTCCGGAGTCGATCTCCTCTTTGGCCTAGCTGCAGATCCTCTGGCCCGACGGCGGCTATGCCGGCGCACTAGTCGCGTGGGTGAAGGCACGGCGTCCTTTCGGCCGGATGCACCTAGAGATCGTCCGCCGGAGCGGCGACGCCCAAGGCTTCAAGCTTGTGCGGAAGCGCTGACTCATAGAGCGGACCTTTAGCTGGCTCTAAACGTGCCGCCTCATGTTAAAACGCCTGACCCATGCCTAACCGCGAGGCTTTCCGGACCCGCTCTAAGCCAAAAACTGGCATCGGAGTTATCGGCGAGACCGTCGCAATCTTCGTCCGCCTCAGGGCCGGATGCCCGCTTGTTGATGGAGCGGCCACAAACACCGGAGACTGCCCCGGGATTTCCAGCGCGAGGAACGAACCCGGCGGGAGCAACTGGGAGCGCAGGAAAATGTCGCCACCGGTGCTGGAGAGAATTGGAGGTTCGAGGGAGAAAACTTGAGGAACGGGAATTTCGATGCGGTAAAATGCTTTCGCGCCGTTGAGAGCAGGATCGCCCCACTGGCACGCGCCGGTCGGCGCTGTGACGAGTGCGACAGTGACGAACTCACTCTGCGCGCCCGCTGGGACGAGGCGAGCCGCTTTCTGAACGAGATGCTGGACGCCCGGCTAGGTGTCCCAGTGGAGGCAGACCTGTTTTCCGACCAGGCCCTGCGTGAAATGAATCGTGGGAAGCGGATCGCCCGCATCGGCACCGAGGCGTGACGCGGAAAAGGTGAACAACAGCGCTGAACCTGCGAAGGCTAGTGCGAGGGCGCTGAGATGACGCCGAAGGGAAGAGATGCGGGCGGAGGAATACTCGGTGCTCATCGGATAGCTGGAGGAATGTGGAGTGGAATGAGAGTCGGCGATGAGATCGCGGCTGAAGTTTGGAAGCAGGGTCGCGATCTCGTCCGACCATCACACCTTCGTCGTCGCTAGCCTTTTCCAACTGCCAAATCCCACCCCGCAATATTTGGTTTTGGCTTGGCTTTTGGTTTTTCTTTCGCGGAAATGCTTTGCCCGAGGTCTGGGCTGTAGGTGCCACCTTTACAATGGAAGAGCCCGCACTCGGGGCTCCAGATGCACTCCGGTGCCAGCCAGCGATAGCCGGTGAGTGCCGTCGTGGCACCCTGCCTGACAATGCCGTCACTCGTAAGGAAGACGGGGCGGCCGCCGTCGTCGGCATCGAAGCGCTCAATGGCTGCACCGGTGCTCGAAGTGATGCACTGGGAAACCTCTTCCACCTCATAGGATGGAGCCTGAAATGAAGACAGGTAGCCGCCGCTCATGCCGTCCACTTCGATATGGAAGTTCGATGTCGCGTAGTGGCTGTGCTTGATCGCCTGTGTGAGAGCCGCGCCACCGCCATGTGGGTAGATGGGATCGCCGTTGATCGGGATGATGCATAGACCCATCGCGGCGAAGGTCATTTGTGGGGTGCCATTGCCATCGAGTTCCTGGATGCACCTGCCTCCGTCATAGATAAAGAAGGTGGTTTCAGGCGGAAGAAGTGGGTTATTTCCAGGGACGGTGCGGGAGATGAGGCGGTCTTCTCCGTCGTAGCCATAAGACGCGATGGCTGCGCCGGTGCCTTCATCCACTACGGCCACGAGCCGGGAGTAAATATCGTAAGTGAACCGGTGCGTCCCACTGGAACCGTGTGAGAACAAGCTCAGTGATCCATCGTTGTCCCACTCCAGTAGTCCGTCCGGCCACGCGGTGTATTGGTTCATCTGACGATCGCCGGGAGGGATCACGTCATTGGAAGAATATGCGCCGGGGTGGGAGCCGCCAGTGGCAGAGACGCGCTGGCCTTCGAGGTCGAGCGTATAGGCGACGTCGGATTCGGGTATGATGGCAGTGCCTGGATTCATCCGCTTACCTGTGATCATGCGGGTGAGCCGCCCCAAGCGGTCGCGGGTGATCACTTGCCGCCGCAGGGGGCTGGTCGTGACAGGGAGATCGCTGAAGCGGGTATCCCGACGGATCAAACGCTGGGAGCCATCGCGAGTGTAGGTGCCAAGGGAGACGACCACACCGCCGGGACCGGTGACGGTGGTCTGCACGCAGGCATCGATGGAGGCATCCGGGCCAGTGCCGGGAAGGGCCGCGTCATTTGGTCCACGATAGAACCAGGTGGTGACCACGCCGTTGGCCCGCGTTTCCTGCGCCGGGCGATACCCTTGGTATTGCACCGACACGATGGGTGTCCCAAGCGCGCCTTCCGCAAAACACGACACGAGCAAGCCTTGCGCATTGCGCACTTCATTGTAACGCACCCCGCCTGGGTAGGTGGTGCTGGCGCATCCACGATGGGTGTAAGTGTGCGATACCAGATGGCCGTTCTGACTTTCGCTCAGGAGATTTCCGCACGAGTCATAGGCACGGGTAATATCGGAGGCGCCTTGCGTGACGGCGGTGCAATCGCCCCGTCCGCTGTAACGATAAGAAGTTGCCGGCACGTCGGCGAAAAAATCGCATAAATACGGAGGTTTGCAGGGACCGGTAATGATGCCGCTGATGAGGCCATTGAGATTGTAGTTATAAAGTATGTTCACCCCCGTCTTCCTAACTTTCGCGACGCGGCGACCTAATTGATCGAATTCAGCGGATTCCTGCGTGCCATCGGGGTAACGCGTCTGCACACAGCGGCCATGGGAGTCGCGGGTGAAAGTGGTGGTGTAACCGTTGGAATTAGTCACGGAACGGCCAAAGATCGGAGGACGCGGCGGTCCGATGTCGATCTTGATCTTGTAGGATTTCGGGCAGGACCGGGCGTAGGAGCTGCCCAGGGTTTCCAAATTGCCATCGCCGTCCACATCACACTGCGTCTGCACGCTGTAGGCTCCGGTGGTGCTGGCACCGTCGTAGTTGCTGTAAACGGGGGCACCCACGGGCGGCTGAAAGCAGGTCTCGCGGCTGAAGGAGTCGAATTGGCAGGTGGATAGATTGCTGCCTTCTGTGAGCTGCACCGCCCGATCCATGGCATCATAGACAACGGAACATGCCGCGCCGAGGTGAGCACTGCCACCCGCGCTGGACAAGTCCGTCCGGGTGCAGGCGATTACGTTGCCAGAGGCATCCAACGTCATTGCGACCGCGCAGGCTTTGTTCGAGCAGCCGGTCTGGCGTCCGACGGAATCGTAGGTATTGAAAACGAGGAGGTCGCCATTGGTGGAAAGGCTTATCACAAGACCCGCAGGCGAGCGGTCCACCGTGGTAACTTCTTGCGCAAAGGTCGCGGTAGAGCCAGGGGTGAAGCGTTCCACTGCGCAGGAGTCGTCTTTGGCGAAAACATCGAAAAAGGCGGTGCGGTTGTTTTGAATGTTACTCCGGGATTTGGTAATCTTGGCTCTGGCCAGTAATACATTTCCCGTGGATCCCGGCACATCATCCAATTCCCCGTAAAGTGAGCAGGTGACATAACCCTGATTGTCATACGAGAAGGTTGACTGATTACCCATCGGGTCCGTGCCAGAGAGACGGCGGCGAAAGCCATCGTAGCTGAAAGTGGTGGTAGGATTTTCCCCGCCTGGCAATCCTCCCGACGCTGCGAGCGTGGCGCAGCGACTGACGTTTCCAGCGGGCGCATAGTCGTATTCTGTGGTCATGGCATCGGGAGTGCCGGGGATGCCTTCGATACAGCGGTAAAGCAGGCCGCGTTCGTCGAATTGGTAGCTAGTAACTATATCGGTGGGTTGCGCGAGGCAGACCCCAGGTGTTCGCTCTTCCACGCAATCGCCCGCAGCATTGTAGGTGTAGTCGCATACGTCGAAGTTTTCCACGCCAGCGGAAGCGAGGTCGGTGCTGCCGGGGGGCAGGCTGACGGGGCGATTTTCCACCGCGACGCGGGTGACGTAGCGGGGGCGGCTCGGGCTTTCGCGGAGGTAGCGCGTGCTGTAGGCGGGGTTGGCGGCGACCAAGGCTCCCGTGGTATCGCGATGCTCGACATCGCAACCGGAGGGCAGGCCACCCGCATCGTAAAAGTAAGTGGTGCCAATGCGCGAAGCGGTGGCTCCCGCGCCGACCAGCGGTGTCCGGGTTTGCACGCATTGGTCCGCGGCATTGTAAGTGGCGAGCCAGTCGAAGCCGCGCTCATCCACCATGCGGGTGATGCGGCCCAGGGCATCCCGGGTGTAGGAGCGGGGCAGGTGCAAGCCCGGGCTGTCGCGGATCACGCTCGTGCAGAAATGCGTGGCGGGGTCATAGACGCATTCATCGACGAACGAGGAGCCGGGGCCGTTTAATGTCGTGACTCGGGTGACTTGGCCGAGCGCGTCGTAAACGATGTCGCAACCCGCGCCAGCGATCGGCGTGCGGCTGGTGGTGCAGTTGCCGCTGGCATCATAGCCCCAGGTGAAAACTTGGCCAAGCGAGGTAGTCAGACGCGTCACGTGACCCAGCTTTGGGCGGCCTGGGTTTGTGCAGTCCCTGCCATCGCGATCGACGCCGCGTGCCAGGTTCGTACAGCCACCACCGTCTTCTCCGCCATCCCACACGCTTCCGCCGCCAGCCTGCATCATGGATCTCTTATCAAAGGAGTTTTTGATCCATTCATACATTCCCTTACCCATGCCCATGCCCATGCCTCTCGCTGCGCCCAGCTTGGGCCGACCGTGATTGGTGCAGTCTTTGCCGTCACGATCGACGCCGCGAGCCAAATTCGTGCAGCCGTCGCCATCTTCACCACCGTCCCACACGCTGCCATCCTGGGCTGTTGCGAGACCTTCTTTGCCCCCTTCCAACTTTGGTGCCCAGTCAAACTTCTTCAGACCGGACCCCAAGAGAAAACTGCCACCAGCTCCACCGCCGCCAGTTCTGAAATCCCAACCCTGGAGTTCGATCCATTTTTCATGTTCCTTTCGCGCACTTTCGCATGTGCCGAAGCCCGGTAAGTATTCCATGGAAACCGTGCGCTGTTCGCCGCCCGGAGATTCCAGCGTGCAGACGCGAGGATTGCCGCGTTCGCGCAAAGGACAGGCGGGATCGAGATCGTATTCGTAAGTGGTTCGCTCCTGTAATCCATCCGGCATCGTGACGCGGGTGCAGAGGTGCTGACCGTTGTATAGGCAAGTCGTTTCGTAATAGTCAGGATCGGTGGCGCGCAGTTTTCCAGCGGGGCGATTCGTCGTCGCCGTGACCGGCAGGCCAGGCGTGGCAGAGCCGGTGTATTCCCGGACTCGTGTCGGGCGATGTTGACGGTCAAAGGTGGTTTCCGTAACCCGACCCACCTCATCGTTTTCGTAAACGACGTAACTGGCCGAAGGGTCGGAGCCGCCGGGCGACGCCGGAGCCGGTTCGAGTTTGATCAAGATCACATTGCCAACGAGTTCGTGGCCTTGGCGGATCGAAGCCACGGTATCGAACTCCAGGGCCGTTGGGTTCACTTCCGTGGAGTAAGTAAACGCGCAGACATTCCGCCCCGCGCCGTCTGTGGCGCTGGCGAGGTTGTGATTGAGCCGGTTGTCCGCGAAGCCAGTGGTGTAGGTGTAAGTCGTGGGACCGCTCACGGGTGCCTGGCCGGCTAGTTGCGGGCAGGAGACGGATTTCAAATCGCCTGGATTCCCACCCGGCTCGCCGCCGAAGTAAGAGTAGGAAACGCTGCGTCCCGTGGAGTCGGAGACGCTAGCGATCCGTCCCTTGGGATCCCATGACACAGACAGGCTGCGACCAGAGGCATCGCTCACCGTGGCTAGTTGGCCGCTGTTGTAAGTGAAGCTTAGCGATACACCATTGCGATCGGTGATGCTTCCGATGCGGCCCGACCACGGTGCGCCGACGAGCTGGCAAAAGATCCACGCACTCTTGTCGGAAAAGGTTAGCGTGAAAGACGTGTCCGGATTGAATCGTCCTTCGCGGAACATTCCATTGCAGCGAAAAGTGCCGTCGGCCTGGCGCACGTAAGTATCGGCACGCCCTCCACCATCATGCACCACCACCCGCGTCGCATTCACGCCTGCGGCGAGCGGGACCGGTTCGATGTAAATGTTGTAGGAAAAATCCCAGCCTGGGCCGTGACTGGAGGAAAGAGGAGCTTTACTGCGATACGTGCGCACCCACTCCAGCGGCGGACCTGCGGGAGAGGGCAGCGCAAGGTCGCATTGCTCGGCGGTGATTTCGCCAGGCAGCCCGGAAGCCATGCCTGTCTGACGGAGATTGCTGGCGCATTTCGTTCGATTCGCCTTTTCCTTGGCCTTCATCAGCGCAGGCATCAGCAAGGAGTGCGTGGATTTCGCGCCACGCGGCATCTCGCCTTGCATGTTGTTTTCCGCGAAATACGGATTCGTGTGGGCTCCGGCACTGGAGAGGTCCGATTGCGCTTTGTAATATTCGTAACCCTTCCTGCTGAGCCAAAAGTCGTCGGCTGAGCCATCGCAATCGTCGTCAGGCCCGGGCATCACGCGGCCCATATACGGCTTCCAACCTTTTTTTACGACGATACCAATTCCCGGGATTGGATTGCTCTGCGCCTGGGGCACCGGAGCCGCTGGCGGAAGCCACGGTGGAGCGTCGGTGGCAAAGCCAGTGTCGGTCCCTTGGATCGTCTGATCTACGAGGCAGACCGTTGTCCCATGGGAATCCACCACGCGTGCGGCGATGACGATTCCCGCCACGGCACCGCCCGTGATTCCGCCAATGCTCGCCCGCCAGACGCCCGGTTGCCCCGCGACCGGATCGAGGGCCACAAACACCGGAGACTGCCCCGGGATTTCCAGCGCGAGGAACGAACCCGGCGGGAGTAACTGGGCGCGCAGGAAAATGTCGCCACCGGTGCTGGAGAGAATTGGAGGTTCGAGGGAGAAAACTTGAGGAACGGGGATTTCGATGCGGTAAAATGCTTTCGCGCCGCTGAGAGCAGGATCGCCCCACTGGCACGCGCCGGTCGGCGCTGTGACGAGTGCGACGGTGACGAACTCACTCTGCGCGCCCGCTGGGACGAGGAGAGCCGCTTTCTGAACGAGATACTGGCCGCCCGGCTAGGCGTCCCAGTGGAGGCAGACCTGTTTTCACCAGGCCCTGCGTGAAATGAATCGTGGGAAGCGGATCGCCCGCATC
>JANLQB010000512.1:0-2135 GCA_031367565.1 Verrucomicrobiota bacterium | reverse complement strand
CCTCGCCCGAATTTCACGCGACATTCATTGAGGCATTCACTGCCGACAAAGTCATCAGCGATGAACTCGACCTCAAAGCACTGCGCGCGGAGATCAATCGCGCGTGTGACGACGTGAACGAGGGCAACATGCGTTTGCCGGAGCGGATGGCACTCGCGCAGGCGCACACGCTCAATCATCTTTTCAACCAGCTCACGCAACGCGCCTTCACCAATCTCGGCAGCCCGTGGTTTGAGCCATACATGCGCCTCGCGCTCCGGGCGTAGGCGCAGAGCGCGCGGACGCTGGAGACTTTGGCCGCGCTGAAAAGCCCGACCATTTTCGCGAAGCAATTAAACGTCGCAAATCAGCAAGTCGTGACGAACGGGACGGCACTCGTGGCGGCGGCCCCATCCGTCCCCGAGGCACTGCCGGAACCGCGTCCAATAGTTCGTTTGGCTAAAACTGAAACTCTCACGCGCGCGCATGAACGGGTGGACCGATGAACGGCGGAAGCGACAAGCCGCGCTGATTCAAAGCCGGCACCCGTGGCAACGATCCACCGGCCCGCGCACCGCGAGCGGGAAAGCCCGCGCCAGCAACTCCGCGAGATCGCGCGTTTCGTTGCCGAGATGAAGCATGAGCGGCAAAAGGTCATGGCGTTGGCCGCACGCGATTTAGTGCGAAGCGTGTCGGCGCTGGGAAACTGAAAGCCGCATCGCTCGGGACCGCAAAAACGTCCAAGAAGTGTCCAAGCAATCTTTTTTCACTTTGGCGCTCCCGTCGTAAATCCCTCGCGCTCAGTGGTGCACTCTACAGGACTTGAACCTGTAACCTTCTGATTCGTAGTCAGATGCTCTATCCAATTGAGCTAAGAGTGCTCTCCGTATTTCCCGATCCGAAAACCGGGAGCGAGATGAAACCATTGATGACCGGTTCGGGCAAGTGTTTCGTGCGACTATTTTCCGAGTGCTTTTTTTAAGTGAAAAAGGGTGACGGTGCCGATGGTTTGGAGGCTGGCGGGGCTGAGTTTGTCGAGAGTGTCGTCGGCTGTGTGCCAGGGGAGGTAGTCGAAGTCGATGAGGTCGATGGTGGGGATACGGGCGACGTTGTTGAGCGGGACGTGGTCGTCGTAGATGGCGCCGCGGTCGAAGTAGGAGAAGTGGTCGCGGGCTCCGACGGCTTCAGCGGAGGCGAGGAGGGCTTTGGTGAGTTCGGCGGGCGAGTCGGAGGAGAGCGTGATGGTGAGGTCGCGGTCGCCGATCATGTCCCAGAGGATGCCAAACTGAAATTGCTTCGCGCGTCCGCTTTCGCGCAGTCTCGCGGCGTAATAGCGCGAACCGTAGAGGCCGTCGGTTTCGTTGAAAGTCTGGATCGCCTCTTCGCCATCAAAGAAAACGAGTTCGACTTTCGATGCCAGCGCGTGATCGAGCGCGAGGGTGCGCGCGAGTTCAAGGAGCGCGCCAGTGCTTGATGCGCCATCGCTCGCGCCGACAAACTTTATCGTGCTGAAGCGCTTTGTGTCGTAGTGCGAGCAGACGATGGCGCGCTGGGTGTTCGTGGGAACGGGGCGCGCGCCGCCGATGGCGAAGCGCGCGATGAGGTTCACAAATTTCATCGCGCCGCGCGGCGTGTTGTCGGTGAATTCCTGGTTCTCCACGACCCATCCTGCCGCTTCGAGCGATGACACGATGTGAACGCGCGCGGGCTCGATCTCCGGCGTGCCCGATGGACGCGGGCCGAATTCCACCTGCTTTTTCACATCGGCAAAGGCACGGTCTCCGGAGAATTGCTTCCAGATTTCCTCCGGCGGTACCGGCGGCATTTTCGCCGCGACGATGGGTAAAGTCTCGGCTGTCCCATCTGTCACGATCGTCTTTCCCGCCGGGGTATCGCGGCGACCACAACCCGACACAAATCCAAATGCCACGAGCGCCGTCGCGACTCGCAGCGAACTTTTAAAATGCCCTGCTCTCACGCTTCTTCTGACGGCAGGGCGAACATTTCCAAGATCCGCTGCAAATCATCGTTCCCGTAATACTCGATCTCGATCCGCCCGCGTTTTTCAGTGTGATGGACCGCGACGTGTGTCGCGAAATGGCGCTGCAACCGATTCTGCACATGCAGCACGGCAGGAGCGAGCGCGGGTGCCCCCG
>JANLQB010000451.1:0-2250 GCA_031367565.1 Verrucomicrobiota bacterium | reverse complement strand
CAAACGATTTTTTCAATCGCTGCTCCGCAAAAAGCGCGCTCACACTCGGCACGGCGAGCCCCAGAAGCAGCAGCGCGATCATGATGACCAGGCAGATTTCGAGGAGTGTGAAGCCGGCACGGCGGGACATTTTTTGGGAGTAAAAAGTAGAAAATCGGCGGTAATTCAGTGAGGAGGGCGCGAAGCGATCGGGTTACTGACAACAGACCGCTGCTTACTGCTCACTTTTATTTCCTGCGCACAAAGGCCGGCTTTTCCACGGCGGGATACCGCACCGGGTCGATCTCGGAGGCCGTCTTGAAATGCGTCTTCGCCACGCGCATCAGCACGTCCGGGCCGTGTTGCGCGACGAGTGCGCGCGCGGTTGTCTTCACTTGTGCCGATGCGCCGCGCGGCAGCTCGGTTTGAAATTGCCCGCCCGTCTTCTGCATCCAGTCGATGAACTTTTCCCGCGCTAAAATCGACGCCGCCGCCACCGCGACATCGCTCTCCGCTTTCGTCCGCTGCTCCAAAACAATCCCGCGTCCTTTTTCCAAAAGCGCCCGCTGGATGAGCGCGGGATTGGCGAACTGATCGCTCAGCGCGCGCGGGCAATCGGCGCGGAGTTCGAGCAAGTTTTCGATGATCCGCGCGTGGCCCCAGGCGAGCAGGCGATTCAGGTTTTTGAATTTGTCGTACATCTCATTGTAACGCTCCGGCCCGATCGCCACGACGCTGTGCACCGCGCCCTGCGTGCGCCGGATGATCTCCGCCAGTTCGCGGATACGCCGGTCGGAGCCGATCTTTTTGCTGTCCGTCACCCCGGCATCCATCAGCGTCCGCGCGATGCCTCGATCCGTGTAACAACCCGCGATCACGAGCGGCCCGAAAAAGTCGCCCTTCCCACTTTCATCCACGCCGAAATGCGGCGCGAACATCTCGGGATTGTTCACCTCTTCATGGCCCGTGATCGCTGCGCCGAGCACCTCCGGCTCCAGCCGGAAAGTCACGAAATCGCCCGTGCCTTTTCCCTGCAAAACCACCTTTGGCCCCTTCTCGTAAACGGCCACGTTCAGCTTGTCCTTCACCGCGTAGTAGAGCGTGTAGGGCTTCGGCTCGAACTTATAATCGTCCGCCTCCAGAATCGTGCGCAGTTTCGCCGCCTGTTCGGACGTGAGCGGGGAAGTGAAGAGTGTCAGCGGTTTTTCGTTTGCGGCCATGCGGGTGACGCCGAAAGTGCGCGCTTGCACCGCGATTTGAAAATCAAAAATCCCGCGCAAGTGCGCACGCGCCTCGCCGAATGGTTCACGCAACATGGGCGCGATCTCCCGTGGCGAAAGACGCACGACCCTTACGCGATCATGGTCTCCGAGTTTATGCTCCAGCAGACGCAGGTCGCGACCGTCATCCCGTTCTACGAAAAGTGGCTCGCTCGCTTTCCCAATTTCGCCTCGCTCGCCGCCGCGACCGAGGCCGAAGTGCTCGCCGTCTGGCAGGGCCTCGGCTACTACGCCCGCGCGCGAAATCTCCACGCCGCCGCGAAGCAAGTCGTCGCCGAACACGGTGGCAACCTCCCCGCCGATCCCACCGCCCTCGCGAAACTCCCCGGCGTTGGCCGCTACACCGTCGGCGCGATTGCCAGCTTTGCCTTCGATCAACCCGTCGCCGCCATCGACGCCAACATCGCCCGCGTCCTCGCCCGCCTCCTCGATCTCCACGAACCCATCGACGGCACGAAAGGAGGCGCCATCCTATGGAAAGCGGCCGAAGACCTCCTCCCCAAAACCGGCGGACGCCTCCACACCTCCGCACTCATGGAACTCGGCGCGCTCCTCTGCGCGCCGAACAAGCCGCAATGCCTGCTCTGCCCCGTCCGCGAACAATGCCGCGCGACTGATCCCGAACTCCTCCCCATCAAAAAAGCGCGCACCAAAACCGTCGCCATGCGCGAAGACTGCGCGTGGATCATCAGCGGTCGCCACATCCTCCTGGAGCAGCAAACCGGAGCCCGCTGGCGCGGCCTGTGGAAGCTCCCCGCGCTCCCCGATCCATCGACGATCGGCAATCGCCAGGTGCCGGTGCCCGAGCCGCTCACTTTTCTCACTTATCCCTTCACGCATCATCGCGTGTCGCTCTCCGTTTTCGATTTCCCCGCACCCCGCCGGCTCGAGGGAAATCAGCAGTGGTTCCTCCTCGCCGAGCTGGCCCACGTCGCGCTCGCCGCCCCACACCGGCGAGCCATCGAGGGCGTGCTCGGGCGCGACCGCGCGC
>JANLQB010000443.1:0-2106 GCA_031367565.1 Verrucomicrobiota bacterium | reverse complement strand
CCGATCGAAGGCGGCACCAAAATGTTCCGCAAAAATCCCGAACAGTTCACCAATCGCGTCGAAGTCGTCGGTCTCTTCTGGCACTTCGTTGATCTCGTTTGGATCTTCGTTTTCCCGATCTTTTATCTGCTGTAATCCATGAGCGATTCTCATTCACCCGTTCCTGCCGCTTCGCACGCGCCCGACGATTACGGTCATGGCCACGGTCACGGTCACGAAGACCATGATTTTTGGGGCCACTGCAAGCTGTATGTCTATATCGGTATCCTTTTGGGCGTCCTGACGGCCGTTACGGTCGGATTGTCCTATGTGGACTTTGCGCGCATCGGGATCACTCGCTGGATCTTTGGCCTAATTGGGATTTCCGGGAATCACATCAACATTGTCGTCGGCATGATTGTGGCGACCTTCAAAGTCTGCCTGGTGGGTGCGATTTTCATGCATTTGAAAGGCGAGAAAAAGACCATCTGGCAGCCACTTTATTTCACGGCGTTTTTCGTGCTCGGCCTGTTCCTGCTCACCCTCCTGCACTGGTACGACCCGATTTTCAGCACCGTCCACACGCACCGTTGATTGCCCATGTCGCTCAAAATTTTCCATATTGTTTTCATCACGCTGAGCACACTTTTGTTCATCGGTTGCACGGTTTGGGCGTTTTATGCGGCTAACCTGATCCTGGCTGCAGTATGCATCGCGCTCGCGGTCGCCCTGCCGATTTACGGAGTCTCCTTTTGGAGAAAAATGCGCCGGATCATCCTATGAAATGGCGCGGACATTCCCATCTCGTGCAGATTGCGCTCCCTGCGGCGCTGGCCCTCACACCGTCCGTTTCGCGCGCCTGCTCTGTCTGCATGGGTGACTCGAATTCCAACATCGCCGGAGCCTCCAACGGAGCTATTTTTCTCATGCTCGGGGCCATCGGTTCCATGCTCCTGAGTCTCGCCGCTTTCGGTTTTTACCTCTACAAACGCGCCAACGCGCCCATTCCGCTCCTTGAAGAAATGGGCCGCGAAGGTGCCGCACAATCTCATGCTTAATCGACTTCTCGGCATCCTGCCCAACGCATCCGAGCACGGTCCCCTCGTGGATCACATGCTCGAGTTCTGCCACTGGTTCATGCTCGCCCTCTTCGTGGGGTGGATCACGTATTTCCTGATCGCAATTTTCAGGTTTCATAAATCGCGGAACCCAAAGGCCGACTACTACGGCGTCCGCAGTCACGCTTCGACACACATTGAATTTAGTGTGGTCTTGATCGAAGCGGTCATCCTTCTCGGCTTTGCGCTTCCGCTCTGGGGCCGTCGCGTGAATGATATTCCGCAAACCGGCGACCGGCTCGAAGTCCGGTGCATCGCCTATCAATTCGGCTGGTTCTTCCACTACCCCGGTCCGGACGGTAAATTCGGCCGCCAAAATATTCGCTTCATCAGCGGCTCCAACGAGCTGGGCACCGACCCGAACGACCCGAACGGTGCGGATGATTTCTACACGAAGAACGATCTCCGCCTCATTAATCACAAGCCCACCGTCGTCCGCGTTACCTCGCGCGATGTCATCCATGGTCTCGCGCTTCAGGAAATGCGCATCCAGCAGGACGCCATGCCTGGCATGGAAATCCCGCAGTGGTTCCGCCCGATCAAGACGGGCACCTGGCAGATCATCTGCGCACAGCTTTGCGGCCAGAATCACTTTCAAATGGTCGCGACTTACAAAGTCGATGAGCAAAAGGCGTTCGACGAATTCCAAAAGGAAATGCTCGACCTCAAAGCCTCGAACGCACCGACCGCCGGTGCCGCTCCCACACCCGTCGCCGCTGCTCCGGCTCCCGAGCACAAGTGATTTTCCCGCGCGGCCACGCTCCCGATTCCGGGCGGCGCGACGCGCGAAAAGATCGCGCCGAACTGTGAACGCCAGCCGATCCCTTCCACTTCCGGCAAACCCGGCCCTCGCACTTTTCGCGAAGCTCGTCGTGGCAATCACGTTCCTGCTCGTCTTCGTCGGCGGCCACACTACGACCTCCGGCGCAGGCATGGCCTTTCCCGACTGGCCGCTGAGCAACGGCTCGCTCAATCCGAACGGCTGGCTCACGAATTTTTTCATGTTTCT
>JANLQB010000394.1:0-1697 GCA_031367565.1 Verrucomicrobiota bacterium | reverse complement strand
GTCGCGGCGGTCGGCGCGGACGTCACCCACGTGAAGCCGGGCGACCGCGTGTTCGGTCTCGCGGTGTTCGGCCTGGCCACGCAAACGCTCGCGCGCGGCGGCGACGTGCGGCGCATTCCGGACGGCCTTTCGTTTGAAGAGGCCGCGACTTTGCCCGTCGTCTTCATGACCTCGTGGCACGCGCTGAAAAACGTGGCGCGACTGCGCGCAGGCGAGTGCGTGCTGGTGCATGCGGGCGCGGGCGGCGTCGGCATGGCGGCGATCCAGATCGCGCATCACCTCGGCGCGACGGTCATCGCGAGCGCCGGCAGTCCGGCCAAACGCAAACTGCTCGAAACACTCGGCGTGAAGCATGTGATCGACTCGCGGCGCGGCGATTTCGCGGAGGCCGTAATGGAACTCACCGACCGGCGCGGCGTGGACGTGGTCCTCAATGCGCTCGCCGGCGAAGCGATCCCGATGGGCCTTTCGTGCCTCGCGGAGTTCGGTCGCTTCATCGAAATCGGCAAACGCGACATCTATCAAAACTCGCGCATCCCGCTCTGGCCCTTGCGCCGCAACGCCTCGTTCCACGTCGTCGCGATGGACGCCGTCTTCCAGGGCGACGAAGCGCTCACACGCGCGATGCTCGGCGAACTCACCGCACTCGTCGAAGCCAGCGCACTGCGTCCCCTGCCCTACCGCTCGTTCGCGGCAAACCGCGTCGATGCCGCGTTCCGCCTGATGGCCGGCGGCAAGCACATCGGCAAAGTCATCGTGGGCTTCGCGCGGCCGTTCATCCCACGGCGCGGCGAGCCACTGCCCGCGCCGTTTTCGATCAAGCCGGACGGCTGCTATCTCATCACCGGCGCGTTCGGCGGCTTCGGCAAAGTGCTCGCCGAATGGCTGGTAAAATGCGGCGCACGGCATCTCGTGCTCAGCAGTCGCAACGGCGCGGCCACGCCCGAGGCCGTCGCGTTTGTGGAAAGCCTGCGCGCCCGCGACATCGGCGTGCGCATCGTAAAAGCCGACGCGGGCTCCGCGAAGGACGTGTCCCGGCTCCTCGCCGAAATCCGCGCGGGCGATCAGCCGCTGCGCGGACTTTTTCACCTCGCGATGGTCATCGACGACGCGCCGCTCTCCGCGCTCACCCGCGAGCGCATGCGGACCGTGATGGCCCCGAAGGCGTATGGCGCGTGGCTGCTGCATCAAGGCACGCGCGACCTGAGCCTCGACTGCTTCGTGATGTATTCGTCCGTCTCGAGCATCTTCGGCAATCCTGCGCAGGGAAACTACGGCGCGGCGAACGCGTTCCTCGATTCGCTCGCCTATCACCGCCGTGCGCTCGGGCTGCCCGCGCTCACGATGAATTGGGGCGTGCTTGGCGGCGAAGGCTACGTCGCGCGCAACGAACGCGTGGCCGAATTCCTCGCGCGGCAGGGCACGACGGAGCTGTCGCCCGGCGAAGTCATGGCGCTCATGGAGGCGTCGCTCGTCGCCGGTAACACGCAGGTCATGGCGATCCGCGTGGACTGGGCGAAATGGCGGCAGTTTTTCCGCAGCATGCAGGAGAATCCTTTGCTGGAGCGCATCCTCGCGTCGGTCGAAGGCCAGGAGTCTGGCGGCGCGACCGCCGACTGGCGGCCAAAGATCGAGGCCGCCCCGCCGGAGGAAAGAGAGGCCGTGATTTGCCAGGCCGTGCGCGAAGTCGTCGGCTC
>JANLQB010000369.1:0-4767 GCA_031367565.1 Verrucomicrobiota bacterium | reverse complement strand
ACCATCTGCACGCCCGCGACCATGTTCGCGAGCTTCTGCCGCGCGGCCCAGCGTGCCGTTTGCGAGAGGCCGCAATCCGGCGCGAACGACAGCCGCTCCGCTGGCGCATGTTGCAGACACCGCCGCACGCGCGCGGCGACTTCCTCGGGCGGCTCGATGTAGTAGCTCTTCACGTCGATGATGCCGACCGCGACATCCAGATGCGGCGCGATCTTTTCCAAAATCGCGATTTCCGAAAACTCGCGGCTCGCCATTTCGAGATGCAGCTCATCGACGGTGAGTTCGTTGAACGCGGGAAACATCGGCGCGTAGCGGCGCAGGCCCACGGCGCGGCCTTTGAAATTGCCAAAGCACAGATGCGTCGAGAGCCGGCATTTCCCGACGATCGGCGCGACGGTGCGATTGAAGATTTCCACGAAACGCCGCGCGTCTTCCTGGTGCGCGTAGCAACTCATCGACGGCTCATCCACCGTGAGCTCGCGACACCCCGCCGCGACGAGCGCCTCCAGCTCCGCGCGCACGATCGGCAGCAGCGCATCCGTCAGCGCGTAGCGATCGCGATACTGCGCATTCGGCACCAGCCGCCCGCTCAGCGTGTAAGGCCCCGGCACGCTCGCCTTCAAAGTCGGCCCCGCGGGCGCGAGCCGTTGCAGCCGCTTGAATTCCTCCACCGCTCCGAGCCCGCGCGGCGCGCGCAATCCCCCGACGACCGCGTGTTTCCCCCGCTGATCGTGCGCGGGCGGTCCGAAGCGGCGCGGCGAAGCACCTTCCAACTCCAGCCCTTCGAGAAAGCCGTAGAACGACAAATTAAAATCCAGCCGCGTCTGCTCGCCATCCGTCACCACATCGAGACCCGCCGCGAGCTGATCGTGCAGCGCCGCGATCACCGCATCGTCCTGCATCTCGGCGAGATCATCTTTCCCGAACTGATCGAGATGCTGGCAGGCAAACTCCAGCCAAGATGGAAATGGATAACTGCCGATGACGGTGGTGCGAAGCGGGCGGGGTTGCATCGCCGCAGTATTCGCGGAGGCCGTCGCGCGGACAATCCAACTTTCGCGCGGCTACCGAATCGCAAACGAACTCGCGTCGGCACCCTGCACGAGATGCTTCCCGAGAAAACGCAGCAGCCCGCGCGAATACGGATTCGCCGTGAGCGCGCCCGAGGCCATGCCGGAGAAATGCTTCGCCGTGTGCTGCTCCAGCATCCGGCTCACGAGTCCCGGATGCTTTTTAGAAAAGGCCGTGCCCGCGCGATGGATCGCGAAAATGCGTCCGTCGTAAAAGTGCTCCACCAAGTTTTGCCACGCGTCGAGCATGTCGCGAAACCAGCGCCAGTATTGCTCCAGCGCGCGATCGACTTCCGCCGTGCGCCCATCATGCGCCGGGATCGCATTGGCCAGTCGCTCGGCGGAACTCATCGCCATGCACAGTCCCGGCGAGAGCATCGGGTCCACGAAACCGAACGCATCCCCGACCATCGCCCAGCCCGCGCCCGAACCGCGTTCCGAGATGAGCTGGTAATTCGCATACGTCGCCACCGGCGACACGCGCCGCCGCTCCGAAGTCGCCGCCGCGAGCCGCGGATCATGCGCGATCGCGTTTTCCAATTGCTCCTCCGGCGTCGCGCCAAAACGCTGCACGCGCTCTTTCGGCATCACCACACCGATCGAAAGCCGCGGCCCCGGCAGCGGGATACGCCAGCTCCAACCATGCTCCAGCCGCCCGATCACCACCTGCCCGTGCGGCTCCGGCCACGGCGCCTGTTCGTAGTGCGCGAAATGGGAAACATCCCGGCGCGGGCCAGCGTCGGCGTCGATGCCGAGCAACTTCGCAAAAAGGCGGCGGCGGCCACTCGCGTCGATGATCACATCCGGCGGCGCGCCTCCCCACGCGGGAATCAGCGCGAGCGTTTCTGGCGCGAGGCGCACCGTGTCGCCCGCAGGATCGGCGTCCAGTTTCGCCACCGTCTCGATGTAGCGCGCGCCTGCCGCCAGCGCGGTTTCGAGGATGAGCGCGTCGAACTCTTTGCGCGGCACGTTGTAGGCATAATTCGGCAGCACGCCGCGCAGCGCGCTGAACGACAACTCGAAGTCATCCCCATCGTCGAACGCGAACGTCACGCCCGGTTTCCGCACGCCGAGCGCGCGCACTTTTTCCTCGATCCCGAGACGCTGAAAAATCTGCGTGAGCAGCGGCACGAGCGATTCGCCGACGACCAATTCCGGCCTGCGCCCATCATCGAGGATCACCACCGACGCCCCTTTTCGCGCGAGCAAAATGGCCGTGGTCGCCCCGGCAGGACCGGCTCCGATGATGGCGACACGAGTGGGACGAGGCATGATGAAGGGCGCTACGTCAGCCAACGATCAATCGGTTCACCGAAGGCACCACGCAGCGATAACCCCGCTCGCGTATCGCCGTGAGCAACCGGTCCAGAATCGCCGCGCTCCCGCCGCCGTGTGCGCGCTGATGCAGCAGCAAAATCGCCCCCGGCGAAAGCCGCGCCAGCAGCCGCGTCGTCACCCGCTCAGGATCACGATCCAGCCCGTCGTAGCCGCGCGCCTTCCACCCGATCACCGGCAGCCCGAGCCGCCGCGCGGCGAGATGCACAAAGCCATTGGCCATCCCGACCGGCGGACGAAACCCTACCGGCTCCACGCCCGCCGCCGCGCGCAGTGCCTCCGAACATGCGCCGATTTCCCGCTGCGCGCCGCGCGGACCGAGCGCCCAAAAGCGGCTCACCGGATGGGTGTGTGAATGATTCCCCAGCGAATGCCCCGCCGCCACGATCCGCTGCGCCAGCTCCGGCGCAGCCTGCACGCGCGCCCCTTCCAAAAAAAAAGTCGCCGCCACTCCCTGCCGCTCCAGCACCTCCAGCAACGCCGCCGTGTCTTCGGGAAAAGGCCCGTCGTCGATCGTGATCCACGCCTCGCGTTCCGTCGTCGCAAAGCGCCGCACCACGTTCCCGAAGATCTGCGAATTCGCCCGCAGCGCGCCGTAGAGCGCGAGCACATGCGTCCCCGCGAAATGCGCGCCGGCCGCGATCGGCGACCACAGCCACAGCGCCCCGACCCCCAGCGGCCATGTGCAAAAATACCAAAATCCCACCCACCGCGCGCAGCTCCGCCAGCGGGGCGGACCGTCGCAGGAAGGCGAGATTTTCATCAGGCCGCAGACCATGCACAGCCGTTTGCACAGTGGCAATCCGACGCGAGCCGGATTTCTCCTTCCCCCGCGCAACCGCCCGCCTAGCCTCCGCCTCGCCGATGCCGCGCAAGCTCCTTCCCATCCTCCAGACGATCGTCACCGTCGCGCTCCTCATTTGGATTTTTCGCGACCCGCGCGTGCGCAGCGAAGCCGCCTCGCTCTGGCGCATCGCCGATGGCCGCTGGGTCGCGCTCGGCCTGCTCGCGGGCGGTGCGGGCGAACTCGCGGGCGTGCTCCGCTGGTGGTGCTGCCTGCGAATCACCGGCCTGCCCGTCGGGCTCGGGCGCGCGGCGGCGCTGCATTTCATGGGACTCTTCGCCACGCTCTTCCTGCCCGGCTCGGTCGGCGGCGATGCGGTGAAAATCGCGTGGCTCGCCGCCGAGTTTCCCGAGCGCAAAATGGGCGGCGTCCTCGCCGCGCTCATGGATCGACTGAGCGGGTTCGTCGTCATCATCGCCGCCGCGTTCGCCGTCGCCATGCTGCGGCGCGAATGGTTCGAGCGCACGCCCGTCAGCGCCGCCATCCTCCAGGTGGTGCTCATCGCGCTCGCCGTCGTCGCCGTCGCTCTCGCCTTCTGGGCCTTCACCAGTCTGCGCGACCTGCATCCGCACTGGCTCCCGATGCGCGCGCACATCCTCGAAATCTCCGCCATCTTCGCCCTCTTCGGAAAAGGCGGAGCGCGTTCGCTCGCCACGATGGCCCTTTCGTGCGTCGCCTTCGCCGCCCATTTCCTCATCTTCTACTGCGCCGCCCGCGCCCTCGCCGCGCCGGTCCCGCTCGCCGATATTTTCTCCGTCATGCCGGTCATCGACGTCATCACGATGCTCCCCGTCACGCTCTCCGGCCTCGGCCTTCGCGAGAAAAGTTTCGAGACCCTGCTCGGCGCGCTCTGTGGTGTGCCAGCCGGCGCAGCCGTGCTCATCTCGCTCGGCGGTTTCGGCATTTACGCGTGCTGGTCGCTCCTCGGCGCGCCCGTTTTTCTTTTCTATCGCACCCGCGTTTCCCATGTCTGAACCCCGCCTCGCCGTCGCCCTCGGCGCGTCCTTTCTCGGCTTCCCCACGCATCTCGGCTTTCTGCGCGGACTCATCGCCGGCGGCTGGAAACCGCACGCCGTCGCCGGTTCCTCCGCCGGCGCGCTGGTCGCGGGGCTCTATGCGGCCGGGTTGAAATTGGAAGCCATCGAAGCCGCGTTTACGCGCGCCGATTTCAAAAGCCACTTCCGCGAGCGCAGTTTCCCGCTGCGCGCGCTCGGCACGTTTTTGGGAAAGCGCGGAGTGCCTGCCGTTCTGCTCGGGCACAAGTTCGAGCGGGTGCTCGTCGATCTCGTCGGCGAAATGCGGATCGAAGATTGTCCTGCCGCGCGGCTGCATCTCGCGGTCACGAATTTGCGCAAGAACGCCGTTGAACTGCGCGACCGCGGCCCGCTCGTCCAGACGATCCTCGCGAGCTGCGCGCTCCCTGGTTTCCTCGCGCCGCGCCGGCTGGATGGCGAACTGCTGTGGGATGGCGGCCTCGGCAGCGTCGTGCCGGTCGAGCAATGGATCGACGATCCTGAA